>NZ_JAXMJI010000054.1:0-40219 GCF_034376665.1 Allopontixanthobacter sp.
AGCGCGATCCGGGTGAGTTCGCCGCGAGCGAGCTCGCAGTCGATGGTCGCATTGTCAGCGGCTTCGACGAACTGATCGGCTTGCGCCGGCACCGGCGCGAGCGCGAAGGCGAGTATGGCGAGGCCGGTCAGCTTGAACCCGGGATCGGGGCGCCTTGTCGCGCCGATCGCGAAACAAGCAAGGCCGGTTACGGCAAGCGCAGCAGCGAGGGGAGATGGGAGAAGGCTCATTGGCCGGGTTCCTCCTTGTCGGTGGGAAGTTGTTCGAAGCCGGCGAGCGCGAGGCTGAGACCACGCTTCGACCAGCGGAAACGGAAGGAACGGCGCTGGCTCGCGATCACCTGCGCGCCGACAAAGGTCTTGAGCGTGCCGGTGACGGTCGAGGTCAGGGCCTTGGGGTCGACATGCATTTCGGCGATCACGAAGGCCTGGCTGATGTCCGAGCCGCGCTGTTCCTCGACGATTTGGACGAGCTCGGCCTTGAGGCGGCCGTGCGCGGCGGGATCGGCGAGCTTCAGAATGTTCGCCATCCAGTAGTCGAGGCTTTCGGGGGCCCGGTTGAGGAGCATCAGTGCCGTGTCGCGAGTAACGAGCTCGAGATAGGGCGCGTCGATCCCGCCGCTCGAGACGGTGATCCGCTCGGCGGTGATCGGCACCAGCACGAGCCTCTCGTCGCGGGTGACCGCGGCGCCAAGGCTGACCAGCGTGGTCAGGCCTAGGACACCTGCCAGCACGGCAAAGCGGTTGCGTTGCCGCAGGTAAGTCTGCGCCTGTTCGTGCGCGATTTCTGCTCGCATGGGTCGCCTCCCTCAGCCCGCCAACAGGCGGCAGTGGGAGGGCGGCGTGGCTTTCAGCCCGAGAAAGCTCCCGGGCAGGTACCAGTACGCAGCATGCACCAGTGCCGAACCGGCGCCGCGTGCCTTTGCCTTCCGCAAGGCAAGCCAGGCCCCGGCGGCCAGGCCGATACCGATAAAGATATGCTGCGAGAGGATGCCCCAGGCGAAGGGAATGAGAATCCCTGCAAACTCGTCGATGGTCCAGAAGCCGATGAGCTCCGGGTCGTCGAGCCGCCGTGGAACGAGGTACCTGTCAGCCATGATGCCGCCCTCCTGTCGTGACCGGATCCGCTGATCAGATGACCGCGGTCACGACCGAGGTGACGATCGGAACGCCGGTGCCGACACCGATCCCGACGCCGACCGGCACGGCGACCTGGCCGAGCGAGAAGCGTCCGGAGGCGAGACCGATCAGACCGCCTGCAAGGCTGAGCACGGTGATGATCTTGCCGCCCGAGCCTTCGAGGAAGTCGGTGAACTTGGTGAGCGCGGGATCAAAGGTGGTGTCGGCGCCGGCGAAGGCGGCACCGGCGCAGGCCAGCGCCACGCAGGCAGGAAGAATGTAGTCGCGGCCACGGGCCCGATTGGGCGTGCGCTGCTGGGCCGGAAGGGCAGTCTTGGTGGTCATGGATGGAAACTCCGAGGGATTGAACATCAGCCAGCGATGCGTTCGCTGTATGTTCTTTCCTCTCCCCGGAGCCGGGCTGTAGGAAATCGGGAATTGGATTTTGGGGCTACCGACCAAGCGAAATGCGACATCGGAAGGTGTGATGGACGGGATCCGCGCAGGCTGATCGCGGAGCAGCGCCGACTGTGCCGGCTTCTGCGCGAAGCGAGCCTCGATACGCGCGCCGGCGGCCGGAATTCGCGCGAATCGTCGAAGGAAGGTGATTCGTTCCTTCCTCTATGTTCTCTTAATGTTCTTTTCGTTTTCCTACAGGCTTCCTTAGCGGTTAGCCGGTGAGTCGTTCACTTCTAGAGATAAGGATTCGTCGATGACCAACATGGCGCTCTTTGCCGAACAACAGGTTCGCGCGGACCTCGCCCGGCTTCTTCTGGCCGCTGTCGAAGCCAGCGGCCGTGCCCGCTGCGATATCGCGCGTGACGCGCAGATCCATAAGGATGCCCTGCGCCGCGTCCTTGCCGGCGAACGCTCGGCCAGCCTCGGCGAAACCTTGCGCATTCTCGCCGCAAGCGGCGTCGCGCCGCACGCGCACTTGCTCCTGTTTCTGGTCAGTAGCGGCGATCACGCAATCGCGTGGCTGCAATCTGACCTCGCGCAATTCTTCGAGGACTTTTCCGGTGAGCTGCCCTCGGCTCTCGAGCGTGTCCTGGGTAACCAGGTCCACGACGTGAAGCCGCGTTGGGCCAAGGGCACCGCGCATCGTGTCGCCCGCCTGCTTTCCGATCACATCGATGAGCTCGAACGCAAGGATGCGCTGCTTGGCGATGTCTTTGCCGGTGTCGAAGGAGGCCATCGTGGGTGAGGAGATCGACAAGGGAGCGACCGAAACCCGCCGGGTCACCCGTCTCATTCGTCTGCCCGAAGTACAGCACCGTGTCGGCCTCGGCCGTTCGACGATCTATCGCTGGATGAGCGAGGGTAAGTTTCCAAAGCCGGTGCAGTTGGGTGGCTATGCGGTCGCATGGGGGGAGGAAGACATAATTGCTTGGGTCGAGAGCCAACTCAAGAGGTAGACAGATAGCAGTCGTTACGATCGGATGAATGCGCCATCACCACCAGCATAACTATTCGCCGCAGCTAGGCTTGGAAACCGCGCGCCCGAGATCTACCAAAGCAAACCGACGAACTCAATTTGAGTTCGATCGCCCAGCCCTATCTCGATCGACTGTGGCCGACTCAACCACCGTGGTCTGGCCTGCAGGCAAATTGGCCCATCCCAGTCCCAAGGACTTCTGGATCGCGATCCAGCCATTTGTCATGGCGGCGATCGCCCGATCGAGATTTGCTCTGGCCTGTTCGCGCTGGCGGATCGAAGTGTTGAGCTCGCCCTGCGAGATTACCCCCGCTGCGCGGCGTTGCTCGTTAAGCTCCGCAGCCGTGTCGGCCTGTCGACTGATTTGCGCCAGCGCGGCTACGTTGGCTCGTTGCTGCCCGAACCGGGCAAGCGATTGTTCGGCATCGCGCAGTGCGCCGAGGACCACTTCAACATAGCGTGCTTCGGCCTCGTCGCGCGCACTCTCGGCCTGATCGATCGATGCTGCCGTGCGGCCGAAATCAAGCAGGTTCCACTGTAGCCTCGGCAAGGCGATCGCTGACAGATTGCCGAGATCAAAGATGTCATCCGGCTGCGATCCGCCCAAACCGAGTATGCCCATGAATGAAAGCTTGGGGAAGCGAGCGGCCTCCGCCACTCCGATGCGCGCATTCGCCGCCGCGAGCGTTCGTTCCGCGGCACGAACATCCGGCCGCCGCGCTATCAGCGCGGCGGGATCACCCACCGCGACCCGTTCGGGGGGAAGCGGAATTTCGGCCTGAGCCGTCAGGAGCCCGTCGAGTGCTCCGGGCGCTTCGCCCGTAAGCACCGCGAGCGTGTCCTTGAACACATCGATGTCCGCTTGCGCTTCCGCGATCTGCGAGTTGAGCAATTCGAGCTCGGCGTTCGCGTTGCCGACCGGGAATAGCGCGAGAGCGCCCTGCGTATAGCGCTGATAGGTCAATCCGAGAGTTTGCTGCTGCAACTCACGCTCGCGCTGGACGAGCTCGAGCCGCCCCTGCGCTTCCCGCAGGCTCACATAAGCCCGCGCGACTTCAGCGGCGAGCTGAACTTTCGAATCCTCGGCGTTCGCCACCGAGGCCGCAGCCTGAGCGTTGACCATCTCGACACGCCGTGCCTGCCCCCCTGCGAAATCGATCTCCCAGTTTGCATTGAGCCCGACGTTGTAAACGCTGAGGCTGTCCTGCTCTTCGGTGTCTGCAGGAGCGCCGGGCGATCCCGCGGGCGGGCCGCTGCCGATATCCAGACCTGGAATCTTCGCCTGGATCGCAGTCGCCTGCGCAGCCACGGCGGGCAGCCGGTTGGCGCGCTCCTGGCGGACAGAAGCCCTTGCCTGTTCGATGCGAGCGCGCGCCGCGGCCACGCCCGGATTGCCGGCCAGCGCGCGTGCTTCCAGATCATTGAGGACCGGATCGCCGAGCAGCGTCCACCAGTCGCCGGCAATCGGCGCTGACGGATCGATTTCGGGGCCGGCCCGTGCGAACGCGTCGCTTGCGGCGGTCGCAAGTTGCGGGGGACCGGCATAGTCGGGACCGGACATGCAACCCGTGAGGAGCGCCATGGGAGCGAGGAGAGTTAGGGTCTTGCGCATAGAGTTCTCAGTGCATCGAAAGGGATACGTTCTTCGGGAGAGGCTTGAGGAACAGTACCAGCGGCACCGTGGCCAGGGTAATCGCGCCCATGGCGAAAAACACATCGTTGTAGGTCATTACGAACGCATCGCGCTGAATGATGCCGGAAAGCATCTCCAGCGCGGCCTGTGGGCTGCCCAGCGACGCCGTCATGCCGTCCAGGTATTCCTGTAGCCGGGGGCTGTTGGCGTTGAGGGTTTCTTCCATGCGCCGACTATGATGCCACAGGCGCTGATCCTGGAACGAGGCAAGCCCCGCGAGCGCGAACGAACCGCCGAGGTTTCGCGCAGCGTTGAAAATCCCGGAAGCATCGCCGGCATCCTCCTTGGCAACCGAAGCTACCGTCGCCTGATTGAGGAACATCATCGTGAGGATCATGCCGATGCCTCGCAGGAATTGGCTTTCGGTGAACACTCCACCTCCCGATGCCGCTGTCAGATTGATGCTGACGAAGCAGCTTAGCGCCATGATGAACATGCCCACGCCGACCGCAATCCGGATGTGAATCCTTCGTATCATGAAGGGCAGCACAGGCATCAGCAGGAAGGCCGGAACACCCATCCAGAAGATTACGAACCCAGTCTGCAAGGCATTGTAGTCGGAGATTATCGCAAGAAATTGCGGGATCACGTAGGTCGAGCCATACATGACCATGCCGAGTGCCAGCGCCATGACCACGACGCTGGCAAACTGCCTGCTGAGCATCAGGCGCAATTTGAGCACTGGCTTGCGTGCATACAGCTGTCCGTAAGTCAGAAGCGCGAAGCCGACGATCGTCATCAACGTGAGCTGCACGATCAGTGTGGATTCGAACCATTCCTCACGGTGACCTTCTTCCAGAACGACGGTCAGCCCGCCAAGGCCAAGGATCATACCCACGATGCCTGCCCAATCCGCCTCGCGCAGGTAGACCCAGTCAGGTTTTTCGTGGGGCAGCCCGATGAAGAGCAGAGCCAGGAGCAAGGCGCAGACGGGCACGTTGACGAAGAAAGCGTAGTGCCAGCTCAGGTTCTCCGTAAGCCAGCCCCCGACGAGCGGCCCCATGACCGGACCAAGGACCACCGTCATCCCGAACAGCGCCATTCCGATGGGTTGCTGCGATGGAGGCAGCCGCTTCGCCACGATGGTCATGGCGGTGGGAATCAGCGCGCCTCCCATGAATCCTTGACCGGTGCGGCCGATGATCATGGTCGTCAAATCGGTGGCAATGCCGCACAACACCGAAAAGGCCGTAAAGGCGGAAACGGCGACGATGAGCAGAGTTCGAAGGCCGAGCAGTCTTTCCAGCCATGCACTCAGAGGGATGATGATGATTTCGGCTACAAGGAAAGCTGTCGCAATCCACGTGCCCTCGGTTCCGGTCGCGCCGATTTCTCCCTGTATCGTCGGCAGCGCGGAATTGACGATCGAGATGTCGAGCGTTGCCAGCATCGCGCCGAGTGCACCGGCGGCTACGGCGATCCAGGCCGTGGCATCGGCCTTCTCGACCGGCGGAGCAACCGCAGCAGAGGCACCTGCCATCGGTCAGTCTCTGGCCGCGTTGCGGATCGAATCGAGTTCGTCTCTGGCGCCGCGGGTATCAACGCTGGCGACAACGGACATGCCCGGCACCAGCAGACGCAGGACTTCGGAAGAAGCCTGAATGGATATGCGGACCGGGACGCGCTGAACGATCTTGGTGAAATTGCCCGTCGCGTTTTGCGGAGGCAGGATCGAGAATTCCGCCCCGGTCCCGGGGGCGATGCTTTCCACTCTCCCCGATAACTCGAGATCGGGCAGCGCGTCGATTTCCAGGGTGACGGGTTGCCCGGGGCGGACGAGGCCGAGCTGCGTTTCCTTAAAATTCGCCGTCACATAAAGACGGTCGGTGGGAACCACGCTCATCAGGCGCTGGCCGGGCTGGACAAATTGTCCGGGCCGGACCGTGAGGTCACCCACCCGCCCGGAAATGCTCGCCCTGAGCGTGGTCGACGACAGGTTCAGGCGGGCCGCCTCAAGCTGCGCACGAGCTGCGTTGGCTTGCGAATTGGCCTGGTCTATCTGTTCGCCCAGCGTGCCTTGCCGCCGCTGTGCAGCCGTGAGCGCGGCGCGCGCCGCCGCGACCTGGGCTTGCGCTTCTCTGGCCTGGGCCTGCAGCTGGTCGAGCCTTTCGCGCGGCTCCGCTCCGGAAGCGGCAAGGGGGCGATAACGCGCAACCTGCTCCGCAGCCAGACCGGCCTGCGCAGATGCCGCGGCAAGTTGGGCACGGGCCTGCTCGATAGCCGCATCCTGCTCTCGCTGTTGTGCGCGAACCGTATCAGCTCCGGCGAGCGACGCCGCGATCTGGGCTTCGACCTGGCTGGTCTGGGCGCGATAATCCCGCACGTCCAGCTGCACAAGTGCATCGCCCGACGCAACCGTTTGATTCTCGGTCACCAGTACGCGCTCGACATAGCCGGCAATTTTGGGGGAGATGATGACGCTGTCGGCGGCGATATAAGCGTTGTCGGTGGACTGCTGGAATCGGCCGTACGTCTGATGATTGTAATACCAGTAGCCCCCGGCGAGCAGGACCAGAATGACGGCGATCAGCAGACCAAGCCGGACCCGCGGACTGGACAACCCCTTCGGACGTTCGCCTTGATCGCTATCGCCTGCTGTCTCGTCCGCCATGGTAATTTCGCTCCTCGCCATCGTTTGGCCCGTTGCACGAGCGATATAGCGGTCAAAATAAAATACGAAAGTCCTTTACTATTTTTTCCTGATCGATAGGACCCACTCATGACGGAAGACGAGGACACTCTCGCACTCGACAATGTCATCACCGACGATGATCGAGCGATCTTCATGATGGACGAGATCAGTCGCGCCGCGCGCAAGGCATTCGATGACCGGGCACAGCCGCTTGGCCTCAATCGTACGCAGTGGCGTGTGCTGGCGCAGCTCATCAAAGATCCTGCCCTGAACCAGACCGACATCGCCAGGCGCCTCGAACTCGAATCCGCCACCATTGGCTTGGCGGTCACCGCCTTGACCCAGAAAGGCTTTATCGAGCGCCGCCGTGACCCGGCGGACGGGCGGTCTTGGAGTCTCGGCCTGACGAGACGGGTTGAGGAAATACTCCCTGACCTCAGACGGGCCGCAGACGCGACCCACCTGCGAATATGGAGCGGAATGACGCCGCAACAGAAGAGTACTTTGCATTCGCTTTTGGAGATGGTCAGCGAAAACGTACGGCGGGATGCTCTCTGATGGCAGACATGCCGCCTTCGCGCATGAGTGACCGGAAGCGGCTTGCGCAGGTCATAGCAATTCTCGGCCGTCACGGGCTGGGCGGCATCGTGTCCGCGTTGGGATCCGGCCGATCTCAAACCAATGCACATCCGACGCGCCCGGAAGCCCTGGTCGAGGCACTGCGCGAACTGGGACCAGTCGCAACCAAGCTTGGCCAGATCCTCGCGATGCGAAGCGATCTCTTGGGGCCGGATTGGACGGCAGCGCTATCGCAGCTGCACGATCGCGTTCCGGGTGTACCGTTCGAGCGTGTCGAGGCTCCGCTCACCCATGCTCTCGGGGAAGACTCCGGCCAGTATTTTCGTGAGCTGGATCGGGAGCCGATCGCGGCGGGCTCTATAGCGCAGGTGCACGCAGGAATACGGAGCGACGGCGTACCGGTCATCGTCAAGATCCGGCGACCGGGAATCGAAAGTGTCGTGGATGCCGACATGCGTTTACTGCGGCGCATTGCCCGATTGGCACAACGCGCCAGTCCCCTTGTCGAAAGACAGAGGCCCGATGAGCTGTTGCGGTTCTTCGCCGAAAGCCTCGATCGTGAGATGGATCTGGGCGCTGAAGCACGCGCGAGTGCGGAGATCGGCAGCTATCTTGCACGGTTCGGGATCGAGACAGCCCACTTCGACAACGAGGTGAGCGGGCGCAGTCTCAATGTCCAGGAGCGGGTCGACGCGATCCCGGCGACCGACTTGGCCACACTGAGGGACGCCGGCGTGGATTTTACGTCCGTCGCGCGCGGCTATTCACGCGCGGTGCTGAGCATGATAATCTTCAACGGTCGCTTCCACGCCGATCCGCATCCGGGCAATGTGCTGATCCGCCCCGACGGGACCTTGGTGTTCATCGACTTTGGCGCGGTAGGCACTCTGCTGCCAGAGCGGCGGGACGAACTGGTGCGCCTGTCACTGGCGATCGCCGGAGAAGATATCGACGATCTGGTCGATGTTCTCCTTCAGTGGGCAGGCAATCCGGCGGTCGATCGTGAGGCGCTGAAGGCATCGCTTAATCAATTGGTCGGCAAGTTTCGCAACACGCTTCTCGACCAGATCGACCTGTCTGGCATTTTCGCCGATGTATTCGATCTTCTGCGGACTTACCAACTGGCCCTACCCGGCGACCTCGCCTTGATGCTGCGCACGCTGCTCACCGCCGAGGGGTTCGTACGCCGTCTTGACCCGCGCTTCGACATAACGTCCGAACTTGCTCCGATCGGCAAACAACTGCTGATGGAGCGCGCCAGCCTGGCAAACCTGCGCGGAAATGCCCGGCGGACAGCATCGACGCTGATACGCGCGCTTCTCGGCACCCCGGAGATCGTCGAGAACCTGGCGTCGATCGCTCGCCGCGGACAGCTGCCGATCCGGTTGGATCCTCAGGATCTTGCGCGACTGGAAAGGCCGTCAGGTGCGGCGCCCATGCGTTCCAGCGACCTGATTGCGGCAGCGCTCATCGTATCGGCAGCTATCCTGGCAGACCTATCGATAATTGCAGCCATTGGCTGTGCCTTGGCGGCGCTGACATTCTTTTTTCTTGCCCGGAGGCCGCGCTCGTGAACGAGGATCGCCTGTTGCTTCCTGGTGCCGACGGCCTGACGCTTGTCGCAAGTACATTCGGACCGGCTGACGGTTTCCCTGTGCTTCTGGCTCATGGAGGCGGACAGACACGGCGTGCCTGGAGAAAGGTCGGCACTCGCCTGGGCCGGGCCGGATACCGAGCGATTGCCCTCGATCTCAGAGGGCATGGCGAAAGTCCATGGTCCCCGACCGGCGCTTATGATGTGCACGATTTCGGCCGGGATCTCGTTGCAGTTGCGCAGAGTTTCGAGCGCAATCCGGCGCTGATCGGTGCGTCGCTGGGAGGATTGGCGGGCCTTGTGGCCGAGGGCACGATCGCGCCCGGCACGTTCGCCTCGCTAACCCTCGTAGACATTACGCCGCAAATGGAAGCGAACGGGGTCGCGCGGGTCCTCGGCTTCATGGCGCAGCACGCCCGAGAAGGGTTCGAATCGCCCGAGCACGCTTCCGCTTCAATCGCAGCATATCTGCCGCACCGCGAGAGACGGCAAAGTTCCTCGGGATTGAAGAGTTACCTTCGAAAGGCACGGGACGGGCGGTATTATTGGCACTGGGATCCGGCATTCGTCGAGAACGTTACGCGCCGACGCACCATTACCGACGACGTTTCCGCCGGGTCGACCGAGCTTGTTCAGGCTGCGTCGGCGCTGTCGCTCCCGGTCCATCTCGTGCGCGGTGGATCTAGCGACCTTGTTTCTCCCGAAGGCGCCGCTGAATTCCGGAAACTGGTTCCCCATGCAAAATTCAGCGATATCGCTGGTGCGTCGCATATGGTCGCGGGCGACGAGAACGATGCGTTCGGCGACGCAGTACAGCGTTTCCTGGTCGAAACTCACCCTGTAAAACTGTGACCCTAATGATTGCGCCACAAGGCCAACCTCGGTCAGGTACTGTGGCGGACACCCTAGGAGCACGCGGGGCGCGAACTTTCAATGTTTCGGCACCTCTGCCGGACGGAAAAATCCCTGTTTGCGTGCAAGATGGAAACTAACGCAAACTTTTCCTTAGTGGGGTGGGTCGTTGGCATTCTGATGCTTGCCACCATCGCTTTTGCGGTGTGGCTTCTCGATCCCACGCCCAATCAGGAAACATATCTCGTCAGGTTTGATCGCTCCGTGGAAGGCCTTCAGCCGGGGTCGACCGTAACATTGTCGGGTGTTCCTGTGGGTCGGGTAACATCGGTCCGCCTGGCGGAAAATGGACCGGGAAACGTTCTCGTTGTGCTGACTCTCGATCCTGATGCAGCGAAAGTTGACGGCCTTGAAGCGACAATCAGTACCAACCTGATAACCGGCGAGGCCGCGCTGGTGCTCGAGGGTCGAAGGGGCCGTCAAGGCATATACGCCGACAATTCAGGAAGGAAGATCATCCCGGCCTCGGACGGAACCGGACTTTTTGGGGGGAATGCGACCGCTACCGTCGAGAGCGTGGCAAACAGTGTCCGCGCTTTGAACGAAGGACTGGAACCAGAAAAGCAGCGGGCGATCACCTCGGATCTTGCCCGGCTTCGAGTCACGACGGCCGATCTGGCATCGGACGCGGAAGGATGGGACGAAGATTTGGCCTCAACAAAAGGAAGACTGTCGGACTTGCGGCAACGGGTCGGTGGATGGGGAAATGATCTTCGAGACGCAGATCGCCGAATTTCCGACGGAAGCGCTTCCACCAGCGCGCGAAGACGTCTTCGCCAATTCCGCGAAGGGGTACAGAACGCTGAGAATAAGCTTTCCCAGGCAAAGAGCGGCATTCCGGCGATCGAAAATTCTCTGATCGAAGGGGAAGCGGTCTTTCGCGGACTCAGTCGCGACCTCGGGCCTGTCAGAGAGAAAATCGAAGATGTCGAGGTCAGGGGAATGACATCAGATCCTCCTCTCCCAGACTATCGGGCTGGGAGAAGAGACGCTGGAGCGAATTCCGAACATTAAAAGTGAGCCTAACGAACGACGGCTCTCGGAGAGAGAGCACAGCCCGTTGAATGGCGGAAAGGAGGGCGCTTAGCGGACATCAATCTTGGCTGGTTTCCCGGGCGCAAAAATGCATTCTAGAGTCCCCAAAAAGGCATCGAACCAATGCATTAGACGGCATTTGCGGGCCTTTTGCGGGCTCTTCGCACAAACCGAATTACCTAAACATCTGAAAAAAGGTAAAAAATGAGACCGAATGTGATGCCTCTTCTGGCACCAACTACTTTCAAGCGATTGAAAGTTAAAGAAAACACTGAAACACAACGGTTTTTTTACGGCTGACTGTTACAATAGTAACAGGAGACAACCATGTGCACCTACCTTAATCGAACCGGCTCGAAGTCTTATTTTCGACGTCCGATTCCTAAGGACCTCATCGGCCACTTCAAGACCGAGACGGGCGGTGTCCGCCGTGAATGGAAGTACAGCCTCGGTGTGACAGATCGGGGAATGGCGAAGCCTCTCATGCGGCCTTATGAAATTGAAACAGACAGATTGATCTTAGAGGCTAGGAGCGACCCTCTGGGGTCACCAAGCCGTCAAGGAACCGCCCAAGACGGGCAAACGCGGTCTAGGCCCGCTGCCTCACAAGCTCAGGTTGACGAGACAGAGAGGGAAGGTCTCACAGCTGCTGAGTTTTTCTACCGAGTTAATTCTGAGGAAGAGGCGAGAG
Source organism: Allopontixanthobacter sp. (assembly GCF_034376665.1). Classification (NCBI taxonomy): domain Bacteria; kingdom Pseudomonadati; phylum Pseudomonadota; class Alphaproteobacteria; order Sphingomonadales; family Erythrobacteraceae; genus Allopontixanthobacter; species Allopontixanthobacter sp. Next base: position 11,690 of record NZ_JAXMJI010000054.1, read on the forward strand.
CAGATAACGACCCCGCTTTCCGAGAGGATCGCAATTTTCGTGCGGCGCGAGTTCGAGCGCGGCGAAAGTTGGAGGAGCTGGAAGGAGATGCGGAGTTGCTCAGGGAGCTTAAGACGGGTCGAATTGAGAGCCTGCTTGAGCTTTATGATCGGTATGCCGGTGTTTCAGGCAGGCATCCCAAGACAATAGCGCAATGGCGACCCTACATCCGCAAGCTCACAGAGTTTATCGGAGAAGACAACGTTCATGCTGTCACGCATCGAAAGCTGGTTGGTCTGATCGGTTCGAGCGGTGGTGCCAGGATGACCGGCGGGGGCTTTGGCGGCGCAGTCGTGGCTATGATACCTGAGGAAATGTGCGAAACAGTTGCTGAACAAGTCCGTGAAACATATCGAACGCCTCAGGGCCGAAAGCCGGAAATTCTGGTGGAGACAGCCTCAAGCGGCGCGTCGATAATCGAAATGGGCGACCAGGCGGAGTGTGGCAATGAAGGATAATTTGGCGCTCATAGAGGCCGGAGGGACGAAATTCGTCGTCGGTATCGGCGGTTTCGATCGGCAGATCCGCTTTCGCACGAGAATTGAAACGACGTTCCCGGAAGAAACAATTTCGAGAGTTACCGATTGGTTGCTGGGTCATGGCCCGATCGCTGCGACCGGCATTGCCTGCTTTGGCCCGCTTGATCTTGATCCGGACTCGCCAACCTGGGGGTACATTACCCGTACCACCAAGCAGCACTGGAGCATGACCGACGTTGCCGGAGCCTTCGGAAAGGCGCTTGGCTGTCCGGTGGCACTGGATACCGACGTCAATGGAGCGGCGCTTGCCGAATGGCGTTGGGGCGCGGGGCAAGGCGCCCAATCAAGCCTGTATCTGACCGTGGGAACCGGCATCGGCGGAGGGGCCGTGGTAGGCGGCCGGCTACTGGGCGGTCTGTCGCATCCGGAAATGGGGCATTTGCGCCTCCCCCGACACCCGGCAGATCATGACTTCGGCGGAATCTGCCCGTTTCACGGCGATTGCCTGGAGGGGCTGGCGAGCGGCCCGGCCATCACTGCGCGGTGGGGCGCGTCGCTTTCGGAGCTTGCTCCGGATCATGAGGGGCACGAGATCATCGCCTGGTACCTGGCCCGCGCGATTTCAACGTTTCAGGCTGTTCTGGAGCCCTCCCGGATCATCCTTGGGGGAGGGGTCTTAGAGACTCCTGGACTGCTGGACCGGGTCCGGCGGGAAGCAATCGCGGCGTCGGGCGGCTACTTCGTCGGCGACCCTGGTGAAATTGTCGTCAGCCCCAAACTTCAGAATGATGCAGGGCTGCTGGGAGCGCTGGCGCTGATTGAACAGAACCTGCCGGGCGTGCGAGGCGATCACGGAACGTCAGGGGGATAGTTCCGAAATGCGTCGCACGGTGCGCCTGCTACTGTCTTCAACACCAAGCGCTGCTGTCAGGTCTCCAGAGCTGGTAATTGGGACAATGCCGCAGTATCCCGACGCGCAATCAGCACGGGCAGAACGATGGACGAATTCAGGGACTGCATTGGCCGCAGCGTAACGGTCGCCGACACGCTGGAACCGGCGCGAAGCAATGCACTTGAGCGCGCACTCGGCGGGCCCGGCCAAATGGTCGCGGGGGATACGCTGCCGCTGCTCGGTCACTGGCTGCATTTCTGGGATGTCCAGCCGCCCGGCGCACTGGGGAGGGACGGACATCCTGCCACGGGCATTTTCCCGCCGCCAGCTGCCCTGCCGCGCCGGATGTGGGCCGGGGGACGGATATTGTTCCGCGCGCCGCTGCTGCTCGGTGCTGCGGTGACCAGAACATCGACTGTCATGTCGGTCCGTCAGAAGACCGGCAGGACCGGCCCGCTGCTGTTCGTCACCGTGCGGCACGAGATCCATGAGGGCGGCACACTGGCGGTCAGCGAAGAGCAGGACCTGGTCTATCGCGGTTCTGCAGGCGGCCCCCAATCGTCGCCTGCCCCGGCTGCGGGCCTTCCTGCCGCGCCGGATGCCGACTGGACGGTGATCGTCGATCCCGATCCGGTATTGCTGTTCCGCTTTTCGGCACTGACCATGAACGGGCACCGCATCCATTACGACCGGCAGTATGCGGTGGAGGAGGAGTTCTATCCCGGGCTGGTAGTCCAAGGCCCGCTGCAGGCGATACTGATGCTGCGGCTGGCGACTGCCCACCTGGCCCGTCCGGTGACGAGTTTCGAATTCCGCGGGCAGAAACCGGCTATCGACAGCATACAACTTCACATCTGCGGCAGACGAGACGGCGCGGACATCGCGCTGTGGACCCGCCAGGGCGGCGAACCGAACATGGTCGCCGCAGCCCGCACGGCGCCTTAGGAACCTTCGATCCGGGCCAACATTGACCAAATGCGGGCAGTGACATCACGAGCGCACTTGCCCCGGAGCGGTCCCGCCGGTTAGGGCGGCAGCACGCATAGGCATTGGCGAATAGCATCCAGAGGCATCGAGCTTTTTTCGCAAATTGTTCGGACCAATGCTGGACCGCATGCGCCGGATCGGCCTATTCAGGATCAAAACGAGGACTTCATCATGCGACAGATCGATCATTTCATCGCCGGCGGCGCTGGCTCTTCCGGGACCGGCCGAACGCACCAGGTGTGGAACCCTTCGACAGGCGAAGTCCAGGCCGAGGTGCCACTTGGCGATGCAGCCCTGCTCGATCGTGCGGTGGAAGCAGCCAAGAAGGTCCAGCGCGAATGGGCTGCGACCAATCCGCAGAAACGCGCCCGCGTGATGTTCCGGTTCAAGGAGCTTATCGAAGCGAACATGCAGGAGATGGCCGAACTCCTGTCGTCGGAACATGGCAAGGTGATCGACGACGCCAAGGGCGATATCCAGCGCGGGCTGGAAGTGATCGAATACGCCTGCGGCATTCCGCAGGTGCTGAAGGGCGAGTACACGCAGGGCGCCGGCCCCGGCATCGACGTCTATTCGATGCGCCAGCCGCTCGGCATCGGGGCGGGGATCACCCCGTTCAACTTCCCCGCGATGATCCCGATGTGGATGTTCGGCATGGCGATAGCCGCCGGCAACGCCTTCATCCTCAAGCCGTCCGAACGCGATCCCTCGGTCCCTGTCCGGCTGGCCGAACTGTTCCGCGAAGCCGGCGCGCCCGAGGGGCTGCTGCAAGTGGTGCATGGCGACAAGGAAATGGTCGACGCGATCCTCGATCATCCCGATATCGCCGCAGTCAGCTTCGTCGGGTCCTCCGACATCGCGCATTATGTCTACCGGCGCGGCGTCGCGGCGGGCAAGCGCGTGCAGGCGATGGGCGGGGCCAAGAACCACGGCATCGTGATGCCCGATGCCGATCTCGACCAGGTGGTGAACGATCTTGCGGGCGCGGCTTTCGGCTCGGCGGGCGAACGCTGCATGGCGCTGCCGGTGGTGGTGCCGGTGGGCGAGGACACCGCGGATGCCTTGCGCGAAAAGCTGATCCCGGCAATCCATGCCTTGCGCATCGGCGTTTCCAACCATCCCGACGCGCATTACGGCCCGGTGGTGACTCCGGAACACCGCGCGCGGGTCGAACAGTGGATCGACACGGCGGAAAGCGAAGGCGGCGAAATCGTGGTCGATGGCCGCGGCTTCAGCCTGCAGGGTCACGAGAAGGGCTTCTTCATCGGCCCCACGCTGATCGACCACGTCACGACCGGCATGGAAAGCTACAAGGAAGAGATTTTCGGCCCTGTCCTGCAGATCGTCCGCGCGAAGGATTTCGAGGAAGCCGTGCGCCTGCCCAGCGAGCACCAATATGGCAACGGCGTGGCGATCTTCACCCGCAACGGCCATGCGGCGCGGGAATTTGCGTCCCGCGTGAATGTCGGGATGGTCGGGATCAACGTGCCGATCCCGGTACCGGTCGCCTATCACAGTTTCGGCGGGTGGAAACGCAGCGCCTTCGGCGACACCAACCAATACGGCACCGAAGGGCTGAAATTCTGGACCAAGGTCAAGACGGTGACCCAGCGCTGGCCGGATGGAACCGCCGATGGATCGAACGAGAATGCGTTCATCATCCCGACCATGGGCTGAGACGGGACGCGGCTGACCGGCGCGGCTCTATTTTCCGCACAGCATTTTTTGTCCGGAGCTGGTGAATGGCCCCGCCCAAAGGAGCCAGCACCCCGCTATCTCGACTTGCCGGATATTTTGAGAGGAATTCCAATGGCGCCGCTTGATCCATTTGTCGCCCTGGCCGGAGGCGCGCTGATCGGTTCTGCTGCGGCGCTCCTGCTGCTGCTGTCCGGGCGGATCGCCGGGGTCAGCGGAATGCTCGCGCGCGGGGTGGGGATTGCCGATAGCGGCCCGAAACGCTCGGATGCGCTGGCTTTCGTATTGGGGCTGCCGATCGGCGCGCTGCTTATCGCAGGATTGGTCCGCGCGCCCGAGGTGATCGTCACATCCTCGATCCCCGTGATTCTGGCCGGCGGCCTTCTGGTCGGCTTCGGGACCCGGCTGGGCAATGGCTGCACCAGCGGTCACGGGGTCTGCGGGATGGCCCGCCTGTCCCCCCGCTCGATCGCCGCTACGGCCACATTCATGGCCGCGGGCTTCCTGCTGGTCGGCGTGATGCGCCACGTGATCGGAGCCTGATGCGATGCGAAATCTGCTAGCTGCCTTGCTGACGGGCGTGATCTTCGGGGCGGGGCTCACCCTGTCCGACATGACCAATCCCGCGCGGGTCATCGCCTTTCTCGATCTGTTCGGGGCGTGGGACCCCACCCTGGCGTTCGTCATGGGCGGGGCCTTGATCCCGTCCGCCATTGCCTATGCGATCGCCCGACGGATGCGGCAGCCGTTGCTCCACAAGACCTTCCATATTCCGGAAAACCGTGTGGTCGACAGGCAATTGCTGATCGGCGGCGCGATCTTCGGAGTGGGTTGGGGGCTGGTCGGCTATTGCCCCGGACCGGCGTTGGCCGGGCTGGCGCTGGGCGCGTGGCAGACGTGGCTGTTCGCCGCCGCGATGCTGGCGGGAATGTGGCTGCAAAGCGTCACCGACCTGCGGATATTCCGCGGCCGACCGAGCATCATGGAGGGCTAGAGCGGCTTGCGGTCCAGAGTCCTGGCCCAGGTGACGAACAGGGTGATCAGGAACGGCACCAGCACGAAACTCAGCACCACCTTGGCGAGCATCTGCCCGGCAATCAGTGAGCCGATGGGAAATTCGCCGTAGAACGCCAGTGTCACGAAAATCAGCGTGTCGATGGCCTGGCTCAGTGCCGAAGCAATCGCGCCGCGCACCATGATCCCGAGATTTCCGCCGCTCTCCTTCGTTCCGCGCAGTCGCTCGAATATCCATACGTTGAGCAACAGCGAAACGCCGTAGGCAACCGGTCCTGCCGCCATGATCCGCGGGGTTTGCGACAGCACCCGTTCAAAGGCGGCAATGTTTTCCGGCGGCATATTCGCCGATGGCGGCAAAATCAGCACCAGCAGCACCAGCATTGCAGACAGGGCCAGCGGCAGAAAACCCCAGAACACCATCCGGTTGGCAATCGCCTGCCCATGCAATTGCGCCACCGTGCTCGACAGGACCACCAGCATCAGGAAGGCGAAAATTCCTGCCTCGACGGCCAGGGGACCCAAGGCCACCTGCTTGAAGCCAAGCACGCCTGCGATCACCGTCATCCCGCCGTAAATCAGCGCAAATACGAACAGCGAACGGGGAATGGCGGAAACTTTTGCCGCTGCGGGCGCGGTGGATGTGTCGTTCATCGCGCAGGGCATATTGTCACAACTCTCAAAAGGGAAGCGCTCCGCTGTGGATCGCTGCTGATAAGTCCATTTGACGCCAGCGCTGCAAAAGGCGAATAGCAGCGCTTCTTTATTGTTTCCCGAAAGCGCCCATGCCCCTTTTCCTGAACAGCCTGATCGGCGTAGCTGCAATCCTGTTCCTCGCCTTTCTGCTGTCGGTCGGCAAAAAGCGGATCAAGTTGCGGATTGTCGGCGCGGCCTTTGCACTGCAATTGCTGATGGCGTTCCTGGTGCTCGGGACATACACCGGGCGCCGCGTGATCCGCACCATGGCGGACGGGGTGTCGGCGCTGCTGTCCTACGCCAATGAAGGCACCGCTTTCCTGTTCGGGGCGGACAATCCGCTCGCCAACACTTTTGCGCTCGGCGCACTCCCGGTAATCGTGTTCTTCGCGTCGCTGGTCTCGATCCTGTACCACCTCGGCATCATGCAGCGCGTGGTCCGCTGGGTTGGCGGCGCAATCGGCTGGATCACCGGGATCAGCAAGGTCGAGGCGCTGGGTGCGGCAGCGAATATCTTCGTCGGCCAGTCGGAAAGCCCGCTGGTGGTGCGCCCCTATCTTGCGGCCTTGACCCCGGCGCGGCTGTTCACTCTGATGACCGTCGGTATGGCGGGCGTCGCGGGCACGATCCTGGCCGCCTATGCCGGCCTACTGGGACCGGAGTATCTTCCCTATCTGCTGGCGGCCGCGTTCATGTCCGCGCCGGGCGGCATCCTGATGGCCAAGATCATCATGCCCGATGAAGACGAGGAACCGCCGGTGGCCGAAGGCAAGATCGCCTTGCCGGAAGCGCGGATCAGTGCCGAAGGCCCCGCGGCCCTGACCGAAGGCGGTCGGGCGCATGAAGTAGAAGTCGCCGAGACGTTCGAAGAAGGCACCAAACCGGCCAATATCATCGAGGCCGCGGCGCAGGGCGCGCAGACCGGCGTCAAGCTGGCGGTGGCGGTCGGCGCGATGGTGCTGGCGTTCGTGGCGCTGGTGGCGCTCGCCAACGGTCTCCTTGGTTCCGCGGGCGGACTGCTAGGATATCCCGAGCTGTCCTTCCAGCAAATCCTCGGCTGGGTGTTCGCCCCGTTCATGTTCCTGATCGGCGTGCCGTGGAGTGAAGCGGGCACCGCGGGCGGGTTGTTCGGCACCAAGATCGTGCTCAACGAATTCGTCGCCTTTATCGAACTGGGCCAGCTTGGTCCTGAAGTCCTCAGCGACCGCAGCCGCGCGATCGTGACCTTTGCATTATGCGGCTTTGCGAACTTCAGTTCGATTGCTATCCAGATGGCCGTAACCGGCGGACTCGCGCCGAACCAGCGGCCGGTGATCGCCAGGCTTGGCCTCAGGGCGCTGGCTGCGGGATCGCTGGCCAATCTGATGAGCGCGGCGCTCGCCGGCCTGTTCATTCTCTAACCGAGACATACGATGACCGATATTACCTCCGATTCCATCGCTTCCGTTTCCCTTGCCCGTCCGCTGCCGGACATCGCCGACGAACTGGGCCGCAGCTTTGCGGAGTTCGGTTTCGGGGTCGTGCGCGACCACGGAATTTCGCCGGACCTGATTGCCCGCGCGGAAGAATTGTCGAAGCAGTTCTTCGCACTGCCGGACGATGTGAAGCGTGCCTACAAGATCGAGGGCGGCGGTGGTGCGCGCGGCTACACACCCTTCGGAACCGAAAAGGCGAAGGACGCGAAAGTCCACGATTTGAAGGAATTCTGGCACGTCGGGCGCGATCTGCCCGCGGACCATCCGTTGGCGGAATATATGGCGCCCAACATCTGGCCGTCAGAAGTGCCGGGCTTCCGTGAGACGTTCGAGGAACTCTACGCCGCTTTCGACAAGGCGGGCGATACCGTCCTTCGCGCGATCGCGCTGCATCTGGGGCTGGCGGAGGATTTCTTCGCCGCCACCGTGGCGGATGGAAATTCAGTAATGCGCTTGCTGCATTATCCGCCGCTTGCCGCCAGTGAGGCGGAAGGCGCGATCCGCGCGGCCGCGCATGGCGACATCAACACGATCACCTTGCTGCTGGGAGCAGAGGAAGCGGGCCTGGAACTGCTGACCAAGCAGGGCAAATGGCTCGCCGTCTCCCCGCCAGAAGGCGCGCTGGCGGTGAATATCGGGGACATGCTGGACCGGCTGACCAACGGGAAACTGCGTTCGACCACCCACCGCGTGGTCAATCCGAAAGGCGAAGCTGCGCACCGGGCACGCTATTCGATGCCGTTTTTCCTGCATTTCCGGCCGGATTACATCATCGAAACACTGCCGGGATGCATCGACAACGAATCGGCAGGCGAAGCTTCTCCGCCGATTTCCAGCCACGAGTTCCTGCTGCAGCGCCTGCGCGAGATCAACCTCGCCTGAAGCCCGGCTTTTGCACAGGTTGAGGAACCGCCCGGATATTATTATTTTCGGTTGTTGCATTGCAGCAACAGCCCGCAAACCCGCAGAAACGAGCGGTTTTCAGGCCCCAAAATGTGACCCGTTATTGTTTCCTTAACATTGTCACGGTCCGGTAACAAAACTTACTCCTTAGCGTCGTTCGCCGGTCTTATCGGGGCGGGACTATTCGTCTAACGCCGCAAATGTCTACCGCGATCGTCACGCAAGGGAACTCTACATGAAGCTCAAATATCTTTTGGCGGCCAGCGTCGTCAGCATCTCCGCAGCCGCAGTTCTTCCTGCGCCGGTCATGGCACAGCAGATTACGTCTGGTATCGAAGGCACCGTGTCTGCGGCGGATGGTTCAGCCATCCCTGGCGCAACCGTGATCGTTACCGACACCCGCACCGGTCAGTCGCGCACACTGACGGCCGGTTCCGACGGCCAGTTCCGCGTCGACAGCCTGATTACCGGCGGTCCCTACGAAGTGACGGCCACGGCGCCTGGCTACGAAGGCCAGACCGTCGAGAGCGTCTTCATCAACCTGCAGGGCAATTCCCAGCTGACCTTCTCCCTCAGCGATGCCGGTGCGGGCGAAGAAAACGTCATTGTCGTTTCCGGCACGCGCGTCCAACTGTCGCAGCGGGCAATCGGCCCCGGCCAGTCATTCGGCACCGAAACCATCGAGGCCTTCCCATCGATCAGCCGCGACGTCCGCGATATTATCCGCCTCGACCCGCGCGTCAGCCTGGACCGGGAAAACGAAGTCGATCGGGTTTCCTGTCTCGGCGGTAACGACCGCACCAACGCCTTCACCGTCGACGGTATCGCTCAATCCGACCTGTTCGGCCTGAACGGCACACCGTTCGCCAGCCGTAACTCGCTGCCGTTGCCCTTCGATGCCGTACGCGAAACCTCGGTCGAATTTGCCCCGTTCGATGTGCAATACGGCCAATTCACCGGCTGCGCCATCAACGTAGTCACCAAGTCGGGTGGCAACGAATTTCACGGCTCCGCATTCTTCACCTATGCCAGCGACAGCCTGCAGGGCGACAAGGCTGGTGGCGAGAATTTCTCGGGCCAGCCTTACAAGGAAAAGCGCTGGGGCGCGACGCTGAGCGGCCCGATCATCAAGGACCGGCTGTTCTTCTTCGGTGCCTATGAAGAAACCGATCTAGCGGATAGCCAGGAACAGGGCCCTCCGGGCGCAGGCTATCCCGACGAACTGGATTTCGTGACAGTTGACCAGTTCAACCAGTTCTCGCAGATACTCAGCGATGTCTACGGCATCGAAAGCGGCGGCCTCGCAACTACTCTGCCGGAAAGCAGTGTGCGCTATTTCGGCCGTCTCGATGCGATCATCAGCGACAGCCAGCGTCTTGAGGCGACTTACCAGAATCTCAAGGAAACGAATGTCGAGCCCGACGATTTCTCCGACCAAGGCCGGGTACTCACGGGTCTGAACTCATTCGAGGACGAAGGCACCGAAAGCGAATATTACTCGCTGCGCCTATATTCCGACTGGTCGGACGCTTTTTCTACCGAGCTTCGTGCATCGCGTGCCATCGTGCAGGACGTGCAGGGTCCCTTCGGCGGCGGTGAAGCGCAGAGCGACAACCCGATTCCGCGTATCGTCGTCGGTGTCAGCGACGGCGGCAATCAGGGCTCGATCGTAGCAGGTCCGGGCTTCTCGCGGACTTCCAACGACCTGAAAACCACGGTCACCCAGTTCAAGGCTCTTGGCCGCCTTAATGCGGGCAACCACACCTTTACGATTGGCGGCGAATTCAACCAGCTCAAGGTTTTCAACCTGTTCGCCCAGAATTCGACCGGGACGCTCACCTTTGCAAACCTGACCGATTTTGCCAACGGATTGCTGACCAGCGGCACGAACACCTTCCCCAACGGGGCTGCGATCAATGCCGGTACGGCAGCAGGTGCCTACGGCAACTTCACGGCCAGCGGCGATATCAACGATGCTGCGGCACGCTGGAAGCGCAACACCTTCACCGCCTATGCGCAGGACGAATGGCAGGCGACCGACCAACTCGGCATTGTCGCGGGTGTCCGGGTCGACTGGCTGTCCGGCAGCGCGCCCGATCTCAACCCCAACTTCGTCGCACGTTACGGATTCTCCAATGCAGTCGGTTTCGGCAAGATCGATCCGGTTGTCCTGCCGCGTTTCGGCTTTACCTATGAGGTGGATAATTCGGGCTTCTTCAGCGGCACCCAGATCAAGGGCGGGCTGGGCCGGTTCACTGGCGGCGATCCGGCAGTGTATTTCTCCAACGCTTTTTCGAACAATGGCTTTGCAGTTGGCTTTGGCCAGACGGGTAACCCAGCTTGCGGTCCGGTGGGAACCCAGATCGACGTAACTCCGGGCGGCACCTTCACGGGCGTCCCCGACTGTGTGGTAGCGGCAGGCGGGGCACAGTCGGCACAGGGCCTGGCCGATACGCAATCGACCAATCCCGATTTCGCGATGCCGACCGTGTTGCGGGCAAACCTGGGACTTTCGACGATGTTCGGCACCCAAAGCGGGTTCTTCAGCGACTGGCGCCTCAACGTGGACTTCATCTACAGCAAGTTCGTCAATCCGGTCGACTTTGTCGATCTTTCGCAGGTTGTCGATACGCGTCTTGGCATTAACGGTTTCACGGTTGACGGTCGCCCCATTTACCGGGCGATCGACCCCACCGCAACAGGCTGTAATGCCGTCCTCCAGGACCAAGGCGGGTTATCTCCGACATACTCCGGGGTCACAGCCGCCTGCTTCAACACCGGGCGCGACGATGAAATCCAGCTGACCAACGGCAAGAGCTTCGAAAGCAAAATCGCTTCCGTGATTGTGTCGAAGTTCTGGAATCGCGGCTTGCTGACCGATGGCGGCAGTATCAATTTCAACCTCGGTTACGCTTACACCGATGCCGAAAACAACCGCTTCTCGAACAGTTCGACGGCCACCTCCAGCTTCGATATCGTGGGCGCGTTCGATCGCCAGAATGTCGATGTGGCGACGGCCGAATTCCAGACCAGGCACAACTTCACCCTGGGCCTGAATTTCCAGGAAGAGTTCTTCGGCGATAACGCAACCAGCTTCGGCTTTGTGTTTGTCGCACGTTCGGGCCGTCCATACTCGATCGTCCAGGACAATGTGGTCTCGAGCGTGTTCAACGACAGCGCCAGCGGTGACTTCAACTCACTGCTGTACATTCCCACCGGACCAACCGATCCGAACGTGGTGTATGTCGCCGGCGGTGGTCAGACGGCAGCGGACGCGGCCGCGGGACTTGATGCCTTCATCAATGCGAACGAATGCATCAGCAAGTTCCGCGGGCAAACGATCACCCGCAACAGCTGCACCAATCCGTGGTTCTATGACCTCGACCTGCGGTTCAGCCAGGAACTGCCCGGTCCGGCGAGCTTCTTTGGTCTGACCGATGACAAGATCAAGTTGTTTGCCGATTTCGACAACTTCCTCAACCTGATCGACAGCGGTTCCAACGTGTTCAAGCGCTTCCGGTCGACAGAAGCGCCAATTCAGGGGAACTTCAATTCGGCGGGCCAGTACGTCTACTCCAACTTCCGGGATTTTGGCGCCCCCCAGGTGCAGTCGAGCTCCTCGCTGTGGAAGATCCAGCTGGGCGTGAGCTACGAATTCTAAGCGCCAGCAATCAGAACGGAAAATACGCGGCGGCGGCACCCCTTGGGTGTCGCCGTTTGCATTTGCAGCCGGTAGGACCATCTCTAAGGGGGGATTGCACCGAAGGGCAAGCAGAGGAGACCGGTCTTGAACGACAGCACCCGTTTCTCGGCCAGAAAACGCAAATTGAAACCCGGCACGCTGGTGCTTATCGCCCTGCTGCATCTGCTCGCCTTCTACGGCCTGGTTCGCGCTTTCGCACCGGACTTTACCGCCGGGGTCGAACGCTCGGTCGTGTCGGCCTTCACCGTCACCGTCAGCGCCGCGCCTGACGAACCGGAGGAACCGGAACCGGAACCGGACGAGGGCGCGGCGGGCGATCCCGGCAAGGAAGCCGTGCCCCAGCCCGTAACCGCGCCAACGCCCAGAGTGGTTGTGAAGCCCGATCCCCCCGCACCACGTGCCTCGTCCACTGGCGATGCGGTTACCTCCGGCGCCCGGGATCAGGGTGACGGCACCGGCGCGGCGGGCTCGGGGCTGGGGACGGGAAGCGGCCAGGGCGGCGGCGGGCAGGGCGGAGTTGCCCCGACCAAGCCGGTGCACATCTCCGGCGGGATCGACAATGCGCGCGATTTCCCCGTCCCCGAAGGCGGGCGGCAGGCACGGCGCGGTAACGAGGTGATCGTCAGGGTCATCGTCGGCACCGATGGCCGGGCCAGGAACTGCACCATCTATCAGCCAAGTCCGGATGCGGAAGCGGACCGGATCACCTGCGCGCTGGTGGTCGAGCGGCTGCGGTTCAAACCGGCGACCGATCGGCAAGGCAATCCGGTGGCCGCGCCGTTCTATTGGAAGCAGCGGTGGTTCTGAAATAGGTTGCAGGTTCCAGCCGCCCCGGCCACATGATCGGCGGCGGCGCAGCCTGTCGCCGTCACACCCCCCAGCGCGGAAGACCGTGATGCCCGTGATTACCCCGATTATCCTGTGCGGCGGCAGCGGAACCCGGTTGTGGCCCCGTAGCCGCGCAGTGAAGCCGAAGCCATTTCTGCCCCTGGTCGGGGAGGCAACCCTGTTCGAGGCGACTCTGGCCCGCTGCGCCGATCCGGCGGTGTTCGCGCCCCCTATCGTGGTCACCGGCCGCGATCACCTGGAGCACGTGACCGCACAGTCGCAGGTAGCGGCCGGTCTGCAAATCATCGTTGAACCGGCGGCCCGGAACACCGCCCCCGCAGTCGCGCTGGCGGCGGCGCGCCTCCCGGCCGAGGCTATCATGCTCGTTTGCCCGAGCGATCACTATATCGGGGACCGGGCCGCTTTCATCGGTGCGGCACAATCGGCGGCGGCGCTTGCAGCGGACGGATGGATGGTTGCCTTCGGGATAGAGGCAGTAAGTCCGGAGACGGGATTCGGCTACATCCTGCGCGGAACGGCAATCGATCACGGCGGATATCGCATCGAACGCTTCGTGGAAAAGCCGGACCGGGACCGCGCGGCGCAATTTCTTGCCGATGGCGGCTATAGCTGGAACGGCGGGATCTTCGCATTTCGCGCGGGCGACTACCTTACCGAGCTTGAGCGGTACCGACCCGAGATGGCCCGGCTGGTCCGCAAATCCGTCTCCGAAGGGGTGCAGGACGGCGCGCAATTTTACCCCGATGCTGACGCGTTTGCAGCCATCGAACGGGAATCGGTCGATTATGCAGTGATGGAAAACACCTCTCGCGCGGCTGTCATCCCCGCCGATATGGGCTGGTCGGACATCGGCAACTGGACCGCCCTGCACGAGGCGCGGAGCCGCGATGCCGCGGGCAACAGCGTCACCGGCAAGGCCGAGCTGATCGATTGTTCCAATGTTATGGTCGAGACCGACGGTCCGCGAGTTTCAATTATCGGCCTGCAGGATGTGGTGGTCGTGGTGGACGGTAACGAGGTGCTAATCGTGTCTGCCGCGGGGGCCCAGCAAGTCGGCAAACTGAACGGAGCTGAAAACCAGTGAACCAATCTACCCGAACCAGCGGAAAATTGCCGGTGCTGTCCGTGGAGAAGGTCTGGGGTATGGACAGTCTGCCCGCGCCCTTTGCCGCGCCGGAGGGAGCGCGCATCGGCGAAATCTGGTTCGAGCCGCCGCCGCAACTGGACGGCTTGCTCGTCAAATATCTGTTCACCAGCGAAAAGCTCTCCGTCCAGGTCCATCCCTCGGATGCGCAGGCATCGGCGGGCATGAGCGGCAAGGAAGAATGCTGGCTGGTGCTCGATGCAGCACCTGGCGCGACGCTTGCGATCGGGTTCGAACAGGAAATTTCCAGCGAGGAAATGCGCGCCGCCGCGCTGGACGGTTCGATCGAGCACTTGCTTCAATGGCATCCAGCCAAGGCAGGCGATTTCTTCTACCTGCCGGCGGGTACGGTCCACGCAATCGGTCCGGGGCTGAGCCTGCTGGAAATTCAGCAGAATTGCGACATCACCTACCGGCTGTTTGATTATGGTCGCCCCCGCGAACTGCATCTGGACGAAGCGATCACGGTTTCCGAAGGACGCCCGCATCCGCCGGAATTGCGGCGCAGTCTCGTGCCGGGCGAAGACGCGCAACTGGTCGATGGACCGCGTTTTCGGCTGGACCGGATCGCGGGCGAACCGTCCGCCGCGATCCTCGCCCGCTACCGCGGCCCGGTGCTGGTCGTCCCGCTCGACGGGGCGGTATCGCTCGAAGGTGTCCGAATAGAGGCGGGCGAGTGCGGTTGGGCGGCTGATCTCCACATCGCCGACTTCAGCGAAGCGCGAACCAGTCTTGTTGCTCAGCCTGCCGACTGAAGTACGCCAGATGATGCTTTTCGGGATGCGCGGGATGTGGCTAAAGTATCTGAAACGACACCGATGAGGCCCCTACCATGATCGCCGAGACTATCCAGCTGGCTCTCGCCCCCGTCTTCGTGCTGGTAGCCATCGGCAATATCATGAATTTGCTCTCGACGCGGCTCGGCCGGGTGGTCGACCGGGCGCGGACGATGCAGGAACGGCACCGGGTCACCACCGGCGTGGAACATGATCTGGTGGTGCGCGAAATCCGGTTGCTCGACCGGCGCATTGTCCTGATCGGGCGCGCGATCCTGCTGCTGGTCTTGAGCGGCCTGACGATCGGGCTGACCGTGGTTATCCTGTTTCTCGGCGATTTCCTTGAATGGGACCTGCCGCAGCTGACCGCGGCGTCCTTCATCCTGGCGATTGCTCTGCTGATGGGCGCCTTGCTGCTGTTCCTGCTGGAAACTCGGCAGGCATCCGCAGCGCTGCGGATCCCGGAGGACTTTCTGGAACTGGGCCGCAATATCTGATCGAATGTGGGATCGCGTCCGATCAGGTCAGCAGTTTCTGGCCCTGTTGCCGGATTGCCCCGGAAATCATCGGCTCCAGAAAGCCGAGCGCTGGCGGCAGCGCGATTTCGAACACCAGTTGACTCTCTTCGATATCCACGGTTCCGCGCAGGCTTTGCCCCATTGTGCTGATGGTGAGGTTCATCCGGTCCTCGCTCGGCCAGTCGGTCGCCACCTGGGCCATCCCGCCGGGGATGTGGTCGGCGATCTCGTGGCTTCGCGATTTCAGGCGCTCGCGCACGACATCGCGCGACAGATCGAAGGGTATGGCCACGCGCATCAGTTCTTCTCGGTATGGTTCGGAAGCGCGTCGGGCGTCTCGCCGTATTTGTAATCGAGATAGCGGTTCTTGATCGCGAGATCGTCCAGCGCCCCGTCGGCCAATTGCCGCGTCACGCTGTCGATTTCCCGGCTGATGTTGGTGAGGCCCTGGGTCAGTTGCTCGTCAGGGGTCGCCCCGCCGCGCTTCTCGGTCCGCAGGCTGGTGGGCACCTTGCGGTAGGAATCGACCATTTCGGGCAGATGTTCGCCGACCAGCTTGCGCACTTCACGGGCCGCCGGGTGTTCCTGGTCCACCGTCTGCAGTTGCAGGCCGAGCGCGTCCAGCTGGATCCCGATCTGGTCGACCAGAGTGACCGCGGGCGGGGGCAGGGCGGGGCGCTGCGCCTCGAGCCACAATTCCGTTCGTCCGACCATTTGCGCGGCGTTGCCTTTGGTCAGCTCGGCGCGCTTCGGTACCTTGATCTTGGGAAAGGCCGCAAAACCAACGGTCGCCGCCACGATGGCGAGGAACGTGAGCATGACCCCGACAAACCCGATGCCGTCGATGATCAGACCTGCCACCATGGCGCCGATCACGATCGCGCCGACGGCCAGCACGATCCGCTTGACCTTGGCCACCAGATGCTGCGTCTTGATCTCTGCGGAGCCCTTGCCGATGGACGTCCGGCGGTGCCGCCCGCCGCTTCGGTTGTCGGCCAGAAGCCGCCGTCCGTCGTGCAGCAAGCGGTCGCTGTCTTTGGTCAGATCGTTCATGCAGATTTTCCCGGCATCAGCCTTCAAGACTCAGTAGCGGAGATTCGGTGACCGACCTGGAGGCCTGTGCCTGTCCCTCGGCACGGGCGATGTAGCCCTTGGATTTGCGCACCTCGTCCGACAGGACGTTGACGGTCTGCTTCATGCTGGACAGCGCCTCTAGCTTGAACCGGTCGACCTCGTCCATCGTATCGTAGATATTCTGGAACGCGCGCTGCAGCGTTTCCAGAGGAATGGTGGAACTGGCCGCCTGCTGGTGGATTTTCCCGGTCTGGTCGCGCAGCATGGTGCTCGTGGAATCGATTATCCCGGCGGTGGTTTCGTTAAGCGCGGTTATCTGGCCCAGGACCAGCCGCTGGTTGGTCATCGCCTCCGCCACTGTCACCGCCGTCCGCAGCGCGCCGACGGTGGTGGTGCTGGCCCGGTCCACGCCCTTCACCAGCTCGATGTTGTTCTTCTTGACCAGATCGAGCGCCAGATAGCCCTGCACGCTGACCGCCATCTGGGTGAGCAGATCCTGTGTGCGCTGGCGGATATAGAACAGCGCCGTTTCGCGCAGCGCCTTGGCCTTGGCCGGATCGGTCGCATCCAGATCCATCGCGGTATCCTCCAGCTTCTGGTCGAGCTGTTTGGAAATATGGATCATCTGCTCCAGATTGCCCATCGCTTCCCACAGCTTCTGGCGCTCCACGTCGATCGCGGCGTTGTCGAGGATGAGCTCGTCCTTGCCCGAGGCAAGGTTGCCGAGGATCGACTGAATATGGGTCTGCGCACTTTGATAGCTGCGGAAATAATTGGTCAGCTTGTTGCCGAAAGGAATGATCCCGAGGATCTTGCGCGGTCCGCTCAGCTTGCCGCGCTTGCCAGGATCGAGATCTTCCACAACCCGCCGCAATTCGGCCAGATCCGCGCCGACGCCTTCGTCCTTGTCCATCGCCCGGATCGGCCGGTCGAGGAAACGGTTGGACATTCCCGCCGCCGCCATGATTTCCTTGCGGCCCATATTGGTCAGCTGATCGACCTTCTGGCCGAATTCGGGCGAATTGGCATCCTGCGCGATCAGATCGGCGACGAAGCTGTCAACCTTGGCTTCCAGCTTCGATTTCACCTCTTCCGACACCGGGACCAGGCCGGACGCTTTCTCTGCAGAGACCTGCGGCACCGGGTCCGGTGCGGTCAGTTCGAGATCGAGGGCAGTCGCGGTCTTTGTTTGCGGTTTCGGCGTTTCAGTCATGGGGAACGGCTGGCTCCTGTTCGCCCGCGATGCCGCGGGTGGTTGCTTTCACCTACTGTATTAAGCGCGTAAGACACGAAGTTCAAGATTTGTGCCGGATAGCGGCAATTTCGTCCATCGATTCGTTGATTGCGCGCGCGCGCGATTGCCGCAAGAGCCGTGGGCTGCGCTTGCTACCTGCATTGCGGCCGGGAAGCAGCTGGTCTCCCCGATACCGCTGCGACTATGCAGCGATCGGCAATTCCAGCGGGACGATTTCGCCCGCCATATACATCCGCTTGGCCTTGGCGCGGGACAATTTGCCCGAGGACGTGCGCGGCAACGTGCGCGGCGGGACCAGTTCGACCACGCAGTTCATGCCGGTGATAGAGCGTACCTTGTCGCGGATGGTCTCGTGCAGTCTGATCCGCTCTTCCGGATCGGACACGCGGCAATGGACCAGCACGGCGGGTGCTTCCTCGCCCGCTTCGGTCTCGATGCTGAAGGCGGCGATGTCACCATGGTTGAAGCCGGGCAGCTGTTCGACCGCCCATTCGATATCCTGCGGCCAGTGGTTCTTGCCGTTGATGATGATCATGTCCTTGGCGCGGCCGACGATGAACAGATAGCCTTCGGCCATGTAGCCCATGTCGCCTGTATCCAGCCAGCCATCGACCAGGCATTCGGCGGTCGCTTCGGGGTTGCGGAAATAGGAATGCATCACGCTGGTCCCGCGGCACCAGACCTTGCCGATCTGGCGATCGTCCTTCGGCAGGTCGCTTGGCCCGCGGATCTCGACTTCCATTCCCTGGATCGGCTTGCCGCAATTGACGATGGCGCGGTAGCGGGCCGGCCGCGACAGGTCGCGCGGGGTGCCGGACAGGCGCTCTTCTTCCACCAGTTCGACCCGGATACCTTCGCCTGGCGGCATCACGGTCACCGCCAGCGTAGCCTCGGCCAGACCATAGCTCGGCGTGAAGGCGCTGGCCCTGAAGCCAGCTTCGGAAAAGGCGTTGACGAAATTCTGCATTACGTCGGGGCGAATCATGTCTGCGCCATTGCCAGCTGTGCGCCAGCGCGACAGATCGAACCGGTCGGACACCTGGCTCTGGCTGGAAATGCGCCGCGCGCAAATGTCATAGCCGAAGGTGGGGGAATAGCTGAGCGTGGTGCCCTGGTTGCGGCTGATAAGGTCAAGCCAGGCCAGTGGGCGGCGAGCAAAATGTTCGGTCTTCAGATAATCGACCGACATCTGGTTCGAAATCAGCGAGAGGAAACAGCCGACCAGGCCCATATCGTGATACCACGGCAGCCAGCTGACCACGCGGTCAGTGACGCCGACATTCATGGAATTGGCATGGCCCGCCAGATTGTCCAGCAGCGCGCGGTGCGTGACGGCCACTCCGGTAGGAAAACGGGTCGATCCGCTGGAATATTGCAGATAGCAGATGTCGTCCGGATCAGGCGGGATCAGGGTGCATTCGGGTGCCGCGCGGTCGGCGAAACTCTCCCAGTCCACGCCTTCACAGCCCTGCCGCGCCGCCGCCGCAGCGCCCATATCGGCAATTTCGGCCGGATAAAGCAGGATCTTGGGATCGGAACTGGCCAGCTGGATGACCAGTTGGTCGATATAGCCTTCCTTGCCGCCGAAGCCGGTCGGCAGGGGCAGGGGCACGGGCCAGGCGCCGGCGTAGATTGCACCGCAGAACAGGGCGGCAAATTCGGCACCCGTTTCCGCGATCAGGGCGATCCGGTCGCCCTTCCGAATCCCGGCGGCGCGGAACCGGCGCGCCATTTCAACGGCGTCGGCGCGCAGTTCCACGTAGGTGTAAACGCGTTCCAGCGTTCCGCGCATATCGTGGAAGTTCATGCCCTTGGCACTCTTGGCGGCATAATCCAGAGCGTCCGTAAAGGTCGCAAAGTCGGAGCGGCGGCGGGGCAGGGGACAATCGTTTGGCGTCGCCTGCAATGCACTGGTCAACTGTTCGATTTCGGTCATATTTTTATGCTTTACCCGTCATCTGCGCGTTTTGGAAACGCTGCTTTATTGCCAGCAGCTGCCAATTTCCCAAGTTCGGCGCTGCAATCTTTCCCATTTCAATCAGACTGTGGCACGAATATGGCCGATGACCCACCGTGACACATCCCGTAGGCGCAAGAATCGCACGCCGCGTCCCGCGCCGCCGCCGCTGGATAGCGCAAAATTGCAGGAACTTGCACTGGCCTATGTCGCGCGCTTTGCGACCACCTCGGCGAAGCTGGAAGCGTATCTTTCGCGCAAGCTGCGTGAACGCGGCTGGAACAGGGACGACGATGGCGGCGGCGAAAACTTGCCCGACCTGGGCGAGATTTCCGCCCGGTTCGTGGATCTGGGCTATATCGACGAAGACGCCTATGCCCGCTCGCGCAGCCGCGGATTGCTGGGGCGCGGCTTCGGGCCGCGGCGGGTTTCGCAGGACCTCTACGCTGCCGGAATCGACGAACAGACACGGAGCGAAATCGCGCCGGGACAAGCCGCGATCCGGCGCGCGGCATTCGAACTGGCGCGCAAACGCCGTTTCGGCCCCTTTTCAGCACAAGAACCGGACCCTGAGCGAAACCGCAGCCGGAAACAGAAACAAGTGGCCGCGATGCTGCGCGCAGGGCATGGCTTTGAGACCGTAAAGGCGATAATGGGAGCCGCCAGTGTTGCGGCCGCCGAAGAATGGGTTGCCGAAGCTCAAGACGCCGAAGCTCAAGACGAGGAAATCTAGATGATTCGCAGCCTTGCTGTCACCGCCGCAATTATCCTGTTTGCGGCCTGTTCTCCCCAGCCGGCTGCCGAAGGCGCGCCAACCACCGCCGCGGCGGAAACGGCAGTGCATCCAGTCTCCGGCCTGGCAGTGGTTCCGCTGACCGTGTCCGATGGCACCAAAGTCCACCGCTTCCGGGTCGAAGTGGCAGCGACCCCGCAGGATCAGGCCAAGGGGCTGATGTTCCGCACGGAAATGGGGCCGGACGAGGGGATGATTTTCCCGCGTGACGGCTATGCGCAGGCCAGTTTCTGGATGAAGAACACGCCGTTGCCGCTCGACATCATCTTCATCGGCACGGACGGCCGGATCAGCAATATTGCTGCGAACACCGTCCCCTATTCGCTGCAATCGGTGACGTCCGACGGGATTGCATTGGCGGTTCTGGAACTGAATGCCGGGCGCGCCGCCGAATTGGGGATTGTGCCGGGAAACAAGGTCGAATGGTGAGCGGATTTTGCTACTCCGCACGGGTGGTAGGCTCTTGGCCCCGGGCAGCGAATAGGCTACTCGCGCCGCTATGAGCGTCTTAGGCAAAATCTTCACCTGGTGGGACGGGGCCACGATCGGCACCCTGCTGAACAGCTGGCGGACCGGCGAACACGTCGGCACCGATGTGCAGGGCAACCGCTATTTCCGTGCGCGCAAGACACCGTCGGGCTCGAACGAGCGCCGCTGGGTATTGTATGCGGGGGCCAACGATGCCAGCCGCGTGCCGCCGGAATGGCATGGCTGGCTGCATGGCCATTTCGTCGATGTGCCCGAAAGTCATTTGCCCCCGGCCAAGATCTGGGAGGTCGAATATACCCCCAACGCCACCGGCACGGCGAATGCCTACCGCCCGCAGGGTGCGCTGGAGCGGGGCGGCCGCCGCGCCGGTGCGTCGGGCGATTACGAATCCTGGACTCCGGATAGCTGATCATGCGCGACATGGTTCTTGCCGCAAGGCTGCGCGCGCGGCGGGTTCTCGCACCCGCTGTGATGTTTGCGGCACTGCTCGCGGCGTCCTGTGCTTCCGAGGCGCCTGAGCCTCAGGCGGAGGAGACAGAGATCCCCGCCGAACTGCAGCAGGATGCGCCGGCACCAGCCGCAGGCCGAAGTCTCGCCGCCGCATCGGGTACGCCAATGGCGGAGCGGGTCGCCACCATCGGTCTGCTCAACAAGCGCAACAATGTCTCGCAGGATCTGACGATGAAGCCGGGCGAATCGCGCCGATTGGGCAATGTCGTTATTCGGCTCGCCGCGTGCGAACGGACCCCGATCTGGGAAATTCCCAACGAAACCGGGGCCTTCGTCCAGGTGCTGGTGCGCGATACCGGCGGCGAACAATCCTGGCGCAAGGTGTTTTCCGGCTGGCTGTTCAAGCGCTCGCCGTCACTCAACGTGGTCGAACACCCGATCTACGATGTCTGGATCAAGGACTGCGCGATGAGCTTTCCGGGGGAGGAAAAGCCGGTGGCTCCCTCCGCTCCCTCGGCAGCCGCGCCCCGGCCAGCGCCAACTGCGTCTCCGACGCCCACACCCGAACCGGCCGAAGCGCCCACCAACGAGGAATAGGCCTCGGGAATGGTCATGCGGGCTTCACCCCGCGCCTGATCCACCAGCTCCAGGTAGTGCGCCTGCGGAATCGCCACCGCCCCCATCGAAGCCAGATGCGCGGTCATGAACTGGCAGTCGAGCAGCCGGTAACCTGCGTGCCGGAGCATCGCCACCAGCCACGCCAGCGCGACCTTGGATGCGTTGTTCTCTCGGCTGAACATGCTCTCGCCGCAGAACACCGAATCGAAACTCACGCCGTAAAGCCCGCCCACCAGCCTGCCCTGCTGCCAGCATTCGAGTGAATGCGCGTGGCCGGCGTCGTGCAGCGCGCCATAGCTGGCGGCTATCCGGTCGCTGATCCAGCTGCCCCCACCTTCGGTTTCGCGCGGGGCGGCGCATTCTTCCACTACGTCATCGAACGCGGCATTGCAGGTCACCCGGAACCGGTCCTGACGAATGATCCTGGCGAGCGATCTGGCGCAGTGGAATTCGTCCAGCGGGATGATCGCCCGCTCGCGGGGCTCGACCCAGAACAGGTCGGGATCGTCCCGGCTGTCGGCCATCGGGAAAATGCCGCTGCGATACGCCGTTAACAGCAGTTCGGCCGGAATCAGGGGCGGGGCGGGGGCGTGCATAGAGCCTATATAGGACATGGTTGCCGGATGATGCCAGCGCGGCCAGCGGGAACGGCGATTCTGCCGGGCACCGCCAACGCGGCTTGCCATCTGCGGCCCGGCGCACTAAATGCGCGCCTGCCTCAAGGCCTCACGGCCTGCAGGAGTGTAGCTCAGTTGGTAGAGCATCGGTCTCCAAAACCGAGGGCCCACGGTTCGAGTCCGTGCACTCCTGCCAGGCATCTCCCCTGAAATTCAGTGCCGAATCCGACCCGGCGTCGCGCCATGCGGCGGGCGAAAATTCTGTTCGTGGCGATCGCGCGCAAGGGCTAACCCCGCCAATCGACTCATTACCGGTGCAGCAGCGGTTCATCGCTGGAACCATACGATGAATCGTTCATTAGTAGAGACAGGTCGCAGAGACGACGCAGCCAAACAGAGGAGTTGATTATGAGCAGCATCAGTTTTCGTAGCAGCCGCCCTGACGGTTGGACGCTTCCCCGCCCGCACCGCGATGCCAGCCTGCGCTTTCGCGCGCACGGCCCGATCCAGCCGATGAGCCAGCCGGGCCTGCTCGCCCGCCTGCTGGGCAAAAAGTAAGCAGCGAAAAAGGGCGCATTAGTTTCGATACAAAAAGAGGGCCGGTCACGCGAATGACCGGCCCTCTTTTTGCTTTGCCGAGTGGCCTCAATATTGTTCAGGCTCTTCCGGCGTATCGGCCAGATGGTCTTTGCCCGCCGTCCGGTCGCCTTTGGCCAGTTTGAACACCACGCCCGACAGCAGCGCCAGCGCCAGCAGGTTCGGTAGCGCCATCGCGGCATTTGCGATGTCGCCAAGCCGCCAAACCAGAGTCAGGTCCTGCGAACTGCCGACATAGATCACCAGACACCACAGCACGCGCCACGCCATGTGAAGGACCTTCTCGCCGCCGCGGGTCGAACCCGGCACCCGGTCATAGAGGAAGGTAATCGCCCGCTCACCGTAATAGGACCAGGTCAGCAGGGTGGTGAATACGAACAGGATCAGGGCGACACTTGCGACCATTGTTCCGATTGGAATGGCGGCAATTTCGAACGGGAAGGCCGCCGCGAAAGCGCCCGATGTCATCGCGAAGCCTTCAAGGTCCGAATTCCAGGCGTGTGGAACCGCTTGCCCGCCGCCGATGAAATCGCCCTGGACTGTCAGGATCACAAGCGCCGTCATGGTGCAGATCACGATCGTATCGATGAAGGTCCCGAGCATCGCCATCCGGCCCTGCTGTTCGGGATCGTCGGTTTGCGCCACGGCATGCGCGATCGGGGTCGAACCCTGTCCGGCCTCGTTCGAAAACAGGCCGCGCGCCACGCCGGCGCGGATCGCCAGCATGATGGCCGCGCCGATGAATCCCCCTGTCGCCGCCTGTGGATTGAACGCGCCGTAGAATATCAGGCCGAATGTAGCCGGAAGGTCGGCGAAATTGATGATCAATGCGATCACGGCCATGATGATATACGCCGCCGCCATGAACGGAACGACCTTTTCGGCAACGTTGCCGATGGACTTGATCCCGCCGATGATCACCACGAATACCAGCGCAGCCACGATCGCACCGCCAAGCCATTCCTCGATGCCGAACAATTCATTGAGACCGTCGGCCACGGCGTTGGCCTGGATCGAATTGCCCGTGACCAGCGCCGAGAACAATGTCCCGAGGCAGAAAACCACCGCAAGCCACGTCCATTTCTTGCCCAGCCCGATCATGATGTAACTCATCGGGCCGCCGCGATAGACCCCGTCGGAGGTCTTTTCGCGGTAACGGATGGCCAACGATCCCTCGGCGAAGGC
Organism: Allopontixanthobacter sp.; assembly: GCF_034376665.1. Lineage (NCBI taxonomy): Bacteria > Pseudomonadati > Pseudomonadota > Alphaproteobacteria > Sphingomonadales > Erythrobacteraceae > Allopontixanthobacter > Allopontixanthobacter sp. The sequence continues at coordinate 35,895 of NZ_JAXMJI010000054.1, forward strand.
GAGTGCCATGCCGATCAGCGCGGTAATCCACATCCAGAAGATTGCGCCGGGCCCGCCCAGGGAAATTGCCGTCGCGACACCCGCCAGATTGCCGGTGCCGACCTGGCCGGAAAGAGCGGTCGAAAGCGCGGCAAAGGGGGAAATCTCACCCGAGCCGGCGCTCTTGCGGCCCTTGAACAGGCCGGAAAAGGCACTGCCCAGGTTCAGGATCGGATAGAATCGCAGCCCGATCATCACCCAGACGCCGACCCCCAGCAGGATCAGGGTCATCGGCGGTATCGGCTGCCCGGCGATGGAGAGCCACGGTAGCGGATCCCCGTTCCAGGTTCCGCCCCAGATAAAATCGGATACATTCGTGACTTGGCCGATCAGATTTGTCGACCCGGTTGCACCTGCAGCCATTAACGGATTCCCCTCATGCGTCCCTTATCGAGGCCGCACGCTAAAGGCCGCACGCGGCCGTGACCAGCCCCAAAGTTTCTGCTGCAACTGTTGGCGCGCCAAGCAGTAACGCTTGGTCTTGCGTTTCGCGCGGCCCCCGCCTAAGTGGGCGATGTCTTCCGACATTAGTTGGTGTTACAGCCCCTCCCGGACTTGAACCGGGGCGGCAATGGCCCCATCCCGTAAGACAGGTATTTTTTCGAGTTAGGCAGCAAGAGCGCGCGCAAATGGCCAAGAACAGCCCGGGGCAATTCTTCAACCAGGTGAAAGCCGAAGCCAACAAGGTGGTATGGCCCACCCGGCAGGAAACCGTGACCACGGCGATTTTCGTCGGGATCATGATGGTGATTCTGTCGCTGTTCTTCCTCGGCGTTGATTCGGTTTTCGGCGCAGTGGTTCGCTGGCTCCTCACTCTGGCGTAAACGTCCGGTCCGGCCCCGCTGCCGGGACAGATTTTCTTAACGGGATACACTATGGCTCGCTGGTACATCATCCACGCCTATTCGGGTTTCGAGAACAAGGTTCGCGAAGCGATCATTTCAGAAGCCGCACGGCTGGGCCTGTCCGAAGCGGTGGAGGAAGTCGAAGTTCCGACGGAAACCATTACCGAGGTGAAACGCGGCAAGAAGGTGCAGGTCGAACGCAAGTTCATGCCGGGCTATGTCCTGGCCAAGCTGACCATGACCGACGATGTTTATCACCTGGTGAAAAACACCCCCAAGGTGACCGGATTTCTCGGTTCCAACAACAAGCCGCAGCCGATCACCGACAAGGAAGCAGCGCGGTATTTCGGCGGCGTGGAAGAAGCCAAGTCGGCGCCGAAGAAGCAGGTCAGCGTCGAATACGAAATCGGCGATTCGGTCAAAGTGCTCGACGGACCCTTCGCCAGCTTCACCGGCGTGGTGGAGGAACTCGACTTCGACAAGAACAAGGTCAAGGTCAGCGTGTCGATCTTCGGCCGCGCGACACCGGTCGAACTGGACTTCGAGCAGGTCGAACTGGCGAAGTAAGCGGGTGTCATCCAGGGACACGCTATTGCGTGTCCCTCCCTTGTTCAGCTCAACTCGCGGTCGGCCCGCGCTTCAATGCCCGCAGGCGCCTGCGGGTAAGCCGCTCCATATCCTTCAGCCATTCGCTTGATCCGATGGGGCGGCCGATGCTTTCGGCCTTGCGCAAGGCGGCATATTCCCGCCCCTATTTGCGTTGAGAATCAAGAGGATTAGTTGAGTGCAAGTGCTGACAAGGCGATCAAGCTGTGCCAACCTTATGGCGAACAGATAAATGTTGATCAAACTGATCAAGCTTTGGTTCCAAAAATCAGCGGAGTAGGATGATCGATGCCTTTTAATTGGACCTGCCCGCATTGCTCGGTGACCCAAACAGTCGTTGATCAAAAGTGCGTCGATAACACAAGAACCATATCCCTCAGCAATCAGGTTGAAGGTGATTTACTCATCAGTGATATGGCAGTTGGTTGTTCGAACCCAGACTGTTTGAAAACGACGATTAGGATCAAGATAGCCCCCGGACGATACCGCAATAGTGATTATCGCTTTGATACGGATGGCGAAACGGTTTTTGATCAATTCGTCTACCCACAAGGAATGGCGAAGCCGCAGCCCGATTTTATTCCGAAACCAATTCGTGAAGACTACAAAGAAGCCTGTCTTATTCGTGAATTGAGTCCGAAGGCTTCAGCGACACTCATCCGAAGGTGCCTTCAAGGGATGATCCGTCATTTCGCAGGCATCTCGAAAGCCACCCTGTATGCCGAAATTCAGTCGTTACGCGCTTCAGTCGATGGCGGCACTGCCGACAGAGCAATTTCTACAGAATCGGTTGATGCTATTGATAGCGTTCGGGGCATTGGAAACATCGGCGCTCATATGGAAAAGGATATCAATCAAATTCTCGAAGTCGATCCGGGCGAAGCGCAAGCCTTGATTGACCTGGTCGAAATGCTCTTCGATGAATGGTATGGCGCGCGCGAGAAACGAAAGGAGCGCTTGGCGCATATTGGAAGTATAGCAGCCGCAAAAGCGACAGCAAAAGATCAACTTTCAGCGCCAGCCGCGCAGAATGCACTTGCAGCTCCGGCAACTGCGGCTGATTTGCTGGGAGCGAAGGCTGAAGAATAGAGCGGACAGTCCGGTACCACCGTCCGCCCTCATACTGGCTCTCTCATCAATCCCCTATGGAATTAGACCGAAATTTGCAGACGTCGGATAACGTGGGGGTCCCAGAAACGCCGCCGCCAACTCGCTTCGTGCAATAGAAATTCACGAAAGGCTTGTTGGAGTAGGGCTCGAAGTTACGGTGCCAAGTTTCGGTGCCACCTTACTTATCCCCTTAATTCTCCGCATGCCTGCTCTGCGGGGTTACGCACCAGCATGTCCCCGGGGGGCAACCATTATGGTGCCATTACGGTAAAAATTCACCAAATACACCTTCATGAACGGCCATTCGCCAGCCTACCTAGCCCTCGCGAACATACCGCCCAAAAAGCTTACCAGATTTCCTACACCCGTCCGGCCTGCTAGCCTATGCCAAATTGTGTTGCTTTTTCTCATCGTCTGTCTGCCGCATGCTCCCATAGTTGGTAATTTTATTTCGCGCTGCTTGCCTAACATTTTTACGTCCTCACACGGCACCTTTGTCACTTTGCCTTAATAAAGCAATGCGTTATGCTGTGGACACGAAATGTAGGACGTGTAACCTGTGTAACCCTTGGCGCTGCCGAACGCCTACATTCGGCAAGTGTCGTGCAGTCCGTTCTGAAGGCCAATTTGCTTGCAATTACCGCGTGAGCCGCTATGCGCACCGCCTCCCAAGCGACAGCGACGGAAAACCCCATTTCGGGGATGCGGGAGGAAGGGCCTCAAAACCCTTTCGTTTGACCGCTTAACATGAGTCCTTCGAACCGCTCATCCTGAGCTTGCCGAAGGACGACAGTGTGAAAGGAGGCCTGACCATGGCCAAGAAAATTGAAGCCTACATCAAGTTGCAGGTGCCTGCGGGCGCTGCAAACCCGTCCCCGCCGATCGGCCCTGCACTGGGCCAGCGCGGTGTGAACATCATGGAATTCTGCAAGGCGTTCAACGCCGCGTCGCAGGACATGGAAAAGGGCGCGCCGATCCCTACGGTCATTACCGTATATGCTGACCGGTCGTTCACCTTTGTCACCAAGACCCCGCCCGCCAGCGTCCTGCTCAAGAAAGCAGCCACGCTGAAATCCGGTTCGAAAGAGCCGGGCAAGATTTCCGCCGGAACGATCAAGCGTTCGCAGGTTCGCGAAATCGCCGAAGCCAAGATGGCCGATCTCAACGCAAACGATCTCGACCAGGCAACGCTGATCATCGAAGGCTCCGCGCGTTCGATGGGTCTCGAAGTGGTGGAGGGCTGAGAAGATGGCTAAACTGACCAAGACACAGAAGCTGCGGCTCGAAAAGCTCGATCCGGAAGCCATCTATAATTTCGACGATGCACTGAAAACGCTGCGCGAACATTCCAAGAAGAAGTTCGACGAGACAATCGAAGTCGCAATGAACCTCGGTGTCGATCCGCGTCATGCGGACCAGATGGTCCGCGGCATGGTGTCGCTGCCTTCGGGTACCGGCAAGGACGTCAAGGTTGCGGTTTTCGCCCGCGGTGAAAATGCCGACAAGGCGCTGGCTGCCGGTGCCGACAAAGTTGGCGCGGAAGACCTGATGGAAGACATGCAGGCTGGCAATCTCGATTATGACCGCGTGATCGCCACGCCGGACATGATGGGCGTCGTCGGCCGTTTGGGCAAGGTACTGGGCCCCAAGGGCCTGATGCCGAACCCGAAGCTGGGCACCGTTACCCCGAACGTGGAACAGGCCGTGAAGGACGCCAAGGGCGGC
>NZ_JAXMJI010000055.1:0-50170 GCF_034376665.1 Allopontixanthobacter sp.
TATGGGGCATGGGCTTTGGCGCGGCGGGCGATGCAGTGGGCGAAGTGTGCTTCAACACCGCGATGACCGGTTATCAGGAGGTCCTGACCGATCCCAGCTACGCTGCCCAGATCGTCACCTTTACCTTCCCCCATATCGGCAATGTCGGCGCGAACACCGAAGATGTCGAAAGCGCCGTAGAGGGCGCAGTCGGCTGCGTGGTGCGCGAGGAAATCACCCCCAGCAGCAATTTCCGCAGCACCCAGCAATTCACCGAATGGATGGCGGCAAACGGCAAGATCGGCCTTTCCGGCGTGGACACCCGCGCCCTGACCCGCCGCATCCGCCTGTCCGGCGCGCCCAACGCGGTGATCGCGCATTCGCCCGATGGGCTGTTCGACCTGCCTGCCCTGCTGGAACGGGCGAAGGCATGGCCGGGGCTGGAGGGAATGGATCTTGCGCAGCGGGTGAGCCGGGAAAAGCAACAGGACTGGGAAGGCGGTTCGTGGACGCTGGGAAGCGGCTACAGCAGCGCGGAGGGGGGCAAGTTGCCCCACGTGGTCGCCATCGATTACGGGTCGAAGGACAATATCTTCCGCAATCTGGTGAAAGCCGGAGCGCGAGTGACGGTCGTTCCGGCCAAGGCCACACAGGACGAAATCATGGCGCTGTCACCGGACGGCGTATTCCTCAGCAACGGGCCGGGCGATCCGGCGGCAACGGGCGTCTATGCAGTGCCGGTGATCAAGGCGCTGCTGGAGGCGGACGTGCCGCTGTTCGGCATCTGCCTCGGCCATCAGATGCTCGCGCTGGCGACCGGCGCGAAGACCACCAAGATGCACCAGGGCCACCGCGGCGCGAACCATCCAGTCAAGCGGCTCGACAGCGGTGTGGTGGAAATCACCTCAATGAACCACGGTTTCGCAGTGGACGGCGCGACATTGCCCGATAGCGTGGAGGAAACCCACGTGTCGTTGTTTGACGGCTCCAACTGCGGGATCGCGGTGAAGGGTAAGCGGGCCTTCGGGGTGCAGTATCACCCCGAAGCCAGCCCGGGACCGCAGGACAGCTTCTACCTGTTCGAGCGGTTTGTGGGGATGTTGGGGTGAGGGCGTCTTTCGGTCAGGCGAAATCGATTGTCTTGGCAGCTACATTTGAAGCCCTTTACCGCTATGCTGACTTTGAGGCCCTTAGTACCGAGGAAATACACAAGCAGTTAGATGACAACTTTTCTCGGGGATATACGCGTCGCCTTCTGGCAATCCTCGCGGAAGATGGCCTCATCAAAATAGACCAATACGATGAGACATCAGACACGAACTACACTTTGACGAACGAGGGAATAGAGCGCGCGGAGATTCTCCCGCCGATTAATGTGTTGCTCGCAAACATTTCCGAAACGCCAGAGTACTCCCGTTCAGAAGCACCAGAGTACTCTCCACTACTAGCCATCCCAGGCTCCGACAGGATGGTATCTCTAGATCATAATAGCCAGAGTTATAAGGATGTAGCTGACGCAATCGATGAGGCTATCGATATCGCTACTGCAACTAAGCCAAATGACATCTCAGGCGACGAACATCATTCACTGATTACGGGTTTGAAAGCCGCCCGAGTAATGTGGAACGCCTATGATCTTACATACCTTCAGCTCAAGGTTGGAGTCATAATGGCCCTAGAATTAGCTGAAGAGCAACTGCGGGTATCTTTCAAAATGGCGCGTGGCACTTTGCTCGTCGAAGCGATCAAGACGCTATTTAATTAAATTAATACCAACGGAAATTTTCTTATGCCCAAACGTACTGACATCTCCTCGATCCTCGTAATCGGCGCTGGTCCTATTGTTATCGGCCAGGCGTGCGAGTTCGATTATTCCGGCACGCAGGCAATCAAGGCGCTGAAGGAGGAGGGCTACCGGGTGGTCCTCGTCAATTCCAACCCCGCCACGATCATGACCGACCCCGATATGGCGGACGCGACCTATATCGAGCCGATCACGCCCGAAGTCGTTGCGAAGATCATCGAGAAGGAGCGGCCCGACGCAGTGCTGCCCACGATGGGCGGGCAGACGGCGCTGAACTGCGCGCTCAGCCTCGAGAAGATGGGCGTGTTCGAGAAATACGGCGTCACCATGATCGGCGCCGATGCCGAAGCGATCGACAAGGCGGAGGACCGGCAGAAATTCCGCGAGGCGATGGACCGGATCGGCCTCGAAAGCGCGCGCAGCGGTATCGCGCATAATCTGGACGACGCGATTGCGGTCCTCGAAACCACGGGTCTACCCGCGATCATCCGCCCCAGCTTCACCCTTGGCGGCACCGGCGGCGGGATCGCCTATAACAAGGCGGAATTCGAGCGGATCGTGCGCGAAGGGCTCGATGCATCCCCCACCAGCGAAGTGCTGATCGAGGAATCGCTGCTCGGGTGGAAAGAATTCGAGATGGAGGTCGTGCGCGACCGGGCGGACAATTGCATCATCGTGTGCAGCATCGAGAATGTCGATCCGATGGGGGTCCACACGGGCGACAGCATCACCGTGGCGCCAGCGCTGACGCTGACCGACAAGGAATACCAGATCATGCGCTCGGCCAGCATCGCTGTGCTGCGCGAAATCGGTGTCGAAACCGGCGGGTCGAACGTGCAGTTCGCGGTCAATCCTGCGGACGGCCGGTTGATCGTGATCGAGATGAACCCGCGCGTATCGCGCTCCTCCGCGCTGGCGTCCAAGGCGACCGGTTTTCCCATCGCGCGGATCGCGGCGAAGCTGGCGGTCGGCTATACGCTGGACGAGCTGACCAACGAAATAACCGGCGCGACCCCCGCCAGCTTCGAACCGACCATTGATTATGTGGTCACCAAGATTCCTCGCTTCGCGTTCGAGAAGTTCAAGGGCGCGGAAAACAATCTGTCCACCGCGATGAAATCGGTCGGCGAGGTCATGGCGATCGGCCGCAGCTTCGCGGAATCGATGCAGAAGGCCCTGCGCGGGCTGGAAACCGGCCTGGACGGGTTCAACCGTATGGTAGAGCTGGAAGGCGTCAACCGCGATGTCCTGACCGCCGCTCTGTCCAAACGCACCCCGGACCGCATCCTGCAGGTTGCGCAGGCGTTCCGCGAAGGCATGAGCGTGGAGGAAATTCACGCCATCACGTTCTATGACCCATGGTTCCTCCGCCAGATCGAAGCAATCATCGCGGCGGAGCAGAAGATTTCGGACGACGGCCTGCCGATCGATGCGGCGGGCTTGCGGAGGCTCAAGGCGATGGGCTTTTCGGACAAGCGGCTGGCAACACTGGCGGTCCGTTCCGTCGGTGTGGCGGGCGGGCTGGCCGAAACCCAGGCGCGGCGGTCCGGCCTGCTCCACGATGCCCTGCGCGCGATGGCAGGGGCCACGTCCGAAGCCGAGGTGCGCGAACTCCGCCGCAAGCTCGGCGTGCATCCGGTGTTCAAGCGCATCGACAGCTGCGCCGCGGAATTCGAGGCGATCACGCCCTATATGTATTCGACCTACGAAGCCCCCAGCTTCGGGGAACCGGAAAACGAGGCCAATCCGACCGACCGGCGAAAGATCGTCATCCTCGGCGGCGGGCCGAACCGGATCGGGCAGGGCATCGAGTTCGATTATTGCTGTTGCCATGCCTGTTTCGCGCTGGCGGAAGCGGGCTTCGAAACGATCATGATCAACTGCAACCCGGAAACCGTCTCGACCGATTACGACACATCCGACCGGCTGTATTTCGAACCGCTGACGGCGGAAGATGTGCTGGAAATCCTCCGCGTCGAAATGTCGAGTGGCGAGCTGGTCGGCGTGATTGTCCAGTTCGGGGGGCAGACCCCGCTCAGCCTGGCGCAGGCGCTGGAGGACGAGGGTATTCCGATCCTTGGCACATCGCCCGATGCCATCGATCTGGCGGAGGACCGCGAGCGGTTCGCGCGGCTGGTCAACAAGCTGAAGCTGAAGCAGCCGCACAACGGCATTGCGCGCAGCCGGGAAGAAGCCCGCGCAGTGGCGGCGCGGATCGGCTATCCGGTGCTGCTGCGCCCGTCCTATGTGCTCGGCGGCAGGGCGATGGAAATCGTCGATAGCGAGGCGCAGCTCGACAATTACATCGCCACAGCCGTTCTGGTGTCGGGCGATTCCCCGGTGCTGATCGACCAATATCTGCGCGACGCCATTGAGTGCGATGTCGACGCGCTGTGCGACGGAGAACAGGTCGCAGTCGCCGGGGTGATGCAGCATATCGAGGAAGCCGGGGTCCATTCGGGCGACAGCGCCTGCACCCTGCCGCCCTACAGCCTGCCTGCCGAGATTGTGGAGGAAATGGAGCGCCAGGCGAAGGAACTTGCAATGGCGCTGAATGTCGTCGGGCTGATGAACATCCAGTTCGCGGTCAAGGACGGGGAAGTCTATCTGATCGAGGTCAATCCGCGCGCCAGCCGCACCGTGCCCTTCGTCGCCAAGGCGATCGGACAGCCGGTGGCGAAGATCGCCGCGCGGGTGATGGCGGGCGAGAAGCTGGCCTCTTTCCCGGCGTTCAGGCGCGACCTGGATTACATGGCGGTCAAGGAAGCGGTGTTCCCCTTCACCAAATTTCCGGGTTCAGACCCGGTGCTGTCCCCGGAAATGAAATCCACCGGCGAAGTGATGGGCATCGACCGCACCTTTGCGACCGCATTCTACAAGGCGCAATTGGGGGCAGGGGATGCTCTGCCGGAAAAAGGTGTGCTGTTCGTTTCGGTCAAGGACAGCGACAAGCCAGCGATCCTGCCCGCCGTGGCCATGCTGATCGACCATGGTTTTTCCGTGATCGCCACGGGGGGCACGCAGGCGTATCTGTCCGAACAGGGGCTGACGGTCGAGCGCGTGAAAAAGGTCGCCGAGGGCCAGCCGCATATCGTCGACCGGATGATCGATGGCGATGTCGATCTGGTGTTCAACACCACCGAAGGCTGGCAGAGCCATATCGACAGCAAATCGATCCGCGCATCGGCGTTGAGCAGCCGGATTCCCTACTACACCACCGCCGCTGCATCGCTGGCTGCGGCGCAGGCAATCGTGGCGATTAATGCAAGTCAACTTGAAGTCCGGTCGCTACAAGACTATTATAGCTGAAACAACCGCGTGTTTTCTCGACAATCAAGACGGCTTGCTGCCGCCTCCATGGGCCGGCAATCCAGATAACTGTCTGAAAATACGCCTCAATTATGGAATGAGGTTTTCATGCAAAGTGTTCCGATGCTTGCAGAAGGTTACGAACGACTGACCGCCGATCTCAAGGCATACCGCGCCGAACGGCCCAAGATCGTCGATGCGATCGAGACCGCGCGCGCGCATGGCGATCTGTCTGAAAACGCAGAATATCACGCCGCTAAGGAACGTCAGGGGCAGGTCGAAGCCTACATCGCCGATATCGAGAACAAGGTCAGTCGCGCGCAGATCATCGACCCGACGACGCTGTCGGGGGACCGCATTGTGTTCGGCGCGACCGTGACGTTGCTCGACGAGAACGACAAGCCGGTGAAATACCAGATCGTCGGCGAGACCGAAGCGGACGCCAAGAAGGGCCGCATTTCCTACAATTCGCCGCTCGCGAAGGCGCTTATCGGCAAGAATGTCGGTGACGAGATCGAAGTTTCGGTACCGTCGGGTGACAAGTTCTACCTCGTCAAGAAAATCGAATTCATCTGATCCCCGTCATCCCGGCGAAAGCTGGGATCGGGTTCGACGAAGTCTGACATTTCCGAAAGAGTTCCCAGCTTTCGCCGGGATGACGGCTGCACTTAAAAGCGCTGCACTATTTCCCGGCAGCTCCGGGATCGAGCAGCTTGTGCAAGTGGACGATGACGTATTTCATCTCCGCATCGTCGACGGTCCGCTGCGCCTGGGCACGCCAGGCGTCTTCCGCTTCCGCGTAGCTGGGATAGACCCCGACCACATGGACGCTGTGCGGATCCTGGAATTCCAGCGAGCGCGGGTCCTTGACACGGCCCCCCATCACCAGGTGCAGGAGCTGCTTGGATGGGAGCGCGGAATCCGGGGATGGCATGGGCATTTCTCGTTTTACCGGGGAGGGAGGGCACGCCAGTTACGGATTTTCCGCCGCGGCGCAAGCCTGTTCGGTCCGGTAATTACGAGATGCGTGACCGCAAGTCCCGGGCTGCACGGCCGGCCTTGCGGCTGACGTTCCGCTTGAGGATTGCCGCGCTGTCACCCGCCTTGGCGGCACGGTGCGATGCTTCCCGGCGGAGGTTGCGGGCACTGTCACCCACACTGTCGCCAATGTCTTCCAACTTGTCCTGTCCGGTGCGGGCAGCGCTACTTGCGGCATCCATGAGGCTGGTTCCGTATGCGAGGCCGAGTTCCGCCGCGATGGCGGCCAAGGCAGATGCGCGGCTGCTTACCTCGTTGCCGACCCGTTTGCTCAAGCGGCGGCCGGGGCCGGGGATGATCGCAGCCAGCACCACGCCGATTGCGAGCGCGGCGCCAACCGTGGCAATGGGATGTTCGCGCACGAAGCCGGTTGCGCTGTCCCGCGCGTCGCGCGCGTAATCCCCGAGCGAACGTTCTGCCAGGCGTGCTTCGCCGGCGGCAATCTTCTCGCGCAATTCTTCGCGCCGCTGCTCTTCCTTGTTGTCGGTTCCATTCGCGTGGCCGTTCTCAGCGGTGTTCATGCGTCTTCTCCATCAAAAATAAGTTCTTCAAGGCATAAAGCGCTCGGCGGTCAGGCTGGTTCCGTCTCCGCGCGATCGCTGTCCTCCTCGTCCTCGTCACCGAGGTCGTCATCGGTGAACAGGGCGAGGATCGGATTGCGGGCGAACCACAGCAGCACTGCGCCGATCAGCGCCGCCAGGACGCCGCGATTGCTGTCAGCCAGTTCAACCGCTTCTTCGAAAATGTCGACCGCGCCTTCGCTGATCCGGTCGACGATGCGCTCGCCGAAACCCTTTCCCGCCAGATCGGCACGCAGATTGGCGACATCGGCTTTCAGCAGCGCTAAGGCCGCATTGCGCAGCAGGCGGTCTTCCTTGAGTCTGAGGCCGAGTTCGTCGTTCATTCGCTTGCTTCTTTGTAAGCGTCGACAAGCCGTTCGAACCGGGCCTTGGCCTTGAGGCCCAGGATCAGTCCGGCGATGAGCAGGATACCCGCGATGATCGCCGTCGCGCCCCAGGCGGTAATTATCGGTGAGAGAGCGAATATCAGCCCTACGACGAGCGCGATCAACGCCAGATGAAGCACTGCGAAGGCGCTGATGCCGAGCAGCAATCCGGATTTTCCGCGATCCGCCGCAAAGGCAAGTCGTGTCTTCTGGAATGCAATCTCGGCCTCGACATAGGTCTTGCCGTCATCGATCAGGGCGACGATGTCTTCCGACAAAGATCCCTGGGTTGCGGAATTGTCCTCCGCCACCTCCTCGGGCAAATCCGCCGTATGAAGGTGCCCGCCGGGTATTCCGTCATCAACCATTCGCCGCCCCTAAAGCGTAAGTGCGGCCCGGGTCAGGGTTGGTGCCGGGACCGGGCCGCATCACATTCAAGATCAGCCGCGCTTCCCGCGAAAGAGGCGCGCGAACAGGAATCCGACCAATGCGGCAATACCGACAGCGGCCGCAGGGCTCTTGCGAACGGCTTCGCGCGCGTCTTCGCCAAGTTCGTCCACGGTTTTGGCGTCCAGCTTGGCAGCCGTTTCCTGCAGGGTGCGCGATGCGCTTCGGGCGTAATCGCCGTATTTCGCCCCGAGCTTTTCGTCGATCGTCCCGGCATTCTCCGATACGATCTTGCTCAGAGAGGAAATCGCTTCGCTCGCCTTGGCCTTGCCTTCATAGGCAAGATCGGTGGCTTTCACCTTGGCTTCAGCGGCCAGTTCGGATGCCTTGACCCTGGCTTCGGCTCCGTATTCCTTTGCTTCGCCGACCAGTTCGGAAGATTTACCTTTCGCCTGCGCGCGGTAGGTAGTGGCCCGGTTGGCAGCTTCCGCCTTCAGGGCGGCCGCACCGGCCTTGGCTTCTTCCAGCGCAGCGTTGAAACGGGTCTTTGCCTCGGCCGTACCGTTGGTCGAAGTGGTCGCCGAAGCCGCCGTTGCCGCAGGCTTGGCAGGAGCCGCTTTCCTGGCTGCCGGCTTGGCCTTGGTCGCGGGTTTGGGATTGGTTTGTTTGGGTGGTTGCGGCTTTGGTGTGGTCTCTACCATGGTGTCTTCCTTTGCCCTGTGCGGCGTGAATTATCTGCCGAATCCAGAACCAGACGAGTGGTTCGGATGGTTGGTGGTGCAACGCAACTTGCGTGCCTTTGTTCCGGCGCATAAAGCGCCATTGCGCCGTAACTTTCAATATTTAAGCGGTGTGTTAGTCAATTACAACAGCCCAAGCCGGAGCAATACACCAACATGACCGCAATCATCGACATCCATGGCCGCGAAATTCTCGATAGCCGGGGCAATCCGACTGTAGAAGTCGATATCCTGCTGGAAGATGGAAGTTTCGGGAGAGCGGCGGTGCCCTCCGGCGCTTCGACCGGTGCGCATGAGGCGGTGGAATTGCGCGACGGCGATGCGGGCCGTTATCTCGGCAAGGGCGTGAGCAAGGCGGTGGCGGCAGTGAATGGCGAAATCGCCGATGCGCTGCTCGGCCTGGATGCGGAAGACCAGCGCGATCTCGACATGGTGATGATCGATCTGGACGGCACGGACAACAAGTCGCGCCTCGGGGCGAACGCGATTCTCGGCACCAGCATGGCGCTGGCGAAGGCGGCGGCAAACGCGCGGGGAATGCCGCTGTGGGCCTATGTCGGAGGGGTTTCGGCCCATGTACTGCCGGTTCCGATGATGAACATCATCAACGGCGGTGAACACGCGGACAACCCGATCGATATCCAGGAATTCATGGTCATGCCGGTGGGCGCAGACAGCATCGCAGAGGCCGTCCGCTGGGGTTCGGAAATCTTCCACACTCTCAAGAAAGGCCTGTCCGCAAAGGGACTCGCTACCGCAGTCGGCGACGAGGGCGGCTTCGCGCCCGATCTGGCGAGCACCCGCGATGCGCTCGATTTCATCATGGCATCGGTCGAACAGGCCGGTTTCAAGGCTGGAACCGATGTCGTTCTGGCGCTCGACTGCGCCGCGTCCGAATTCTTCAAGGGCGGAAAATACGAAATTTCGGGTGAGGGCAAGTCGCTCTCGCCGGACGAAATGGCGGCCTATCTTGCCAAGCTCTGCGAAGATTATCCGATCCGTTCCATCGAAGACGGCATGGACGAAGACGATTTTGCCGGTTGGAAGGCGCTGACCGACAGTATCGGTGACAAGGTCCAGCTGGTCGGCGACGATCTGTTCGTCACCAACCCGCGGCGCCTGGCGATGGGGATCGAACAGGGGCTTGCCAATTCACTGCTGGTCAAGGTCAACCAGATCGGCACCTTGAGCGAAACATTGGCGGCGGTCGATATGGCGCACCGTGCCGGCTACACCTCGGTAATGTCGCACCGATCGGGCGAAACCGAGGATGCGACCATTGCCGATCTCGCCGTGGCGACCAATTGCGGACAGATCAAGACTGGCTCGCTTGCCCGGTCCGACCGGTTGGCGAAATACAATCAGCTCATCCGCATCGAAGAGGAACTGGGTGCCAGCGCGATATACGCCGGGCAGGGTTGCTTTGGCCGCCTCGCCCGTTAACGGGCGCCAGGCTGCGGCTAACTAGCCGTATTTGGCCTGAAGGTTGAACATGGCGATGGCGGCCTTGGCTGCTTCGCCGCCCTTGTCCTTGCGGGTCTTGTCCGCACGGGCGAGGGCCTGTTCCTCGTTTTCGACCGTGATGATGCCGTTACCGATGGCGATACCGTCCATCGACAGTGCCATGATGCCGCGCGCGCTTTCCCCGGCGACGATCTCGAAATGATAGGTTTCGCCCCGGATGACGACGCCAATGGCGACGAAGCCGTCATATTGCCCGCTTTCCGCTACGATCGCGATGGCGCCCGGGATTTCCAGCGCCCCGGGAACGGTGAGAACCTCGCATTCATGTCCGGCGTCCGCCAGCGCCGAGCGGGCACCGTCCACCAGCATATCATTGAGATGATCGTAAAACCGGGCTTCGACGATAAGAAAACGCGCCATTCACTGCTCCTGTTGGTCGCGGCGCGATAGCTCGGCGGGATGCAATAGGAAAGAGAGTTGGCGTCTTCGCCCGCCAGCATCTGGCAGGAGAGGGCTAGTCTTCGTCCTCATGCGCCAGCTTGTTGCGGATGAATTCGAAAACCGGCCCGTAGATTGGGCGCTCGAACTGGACACCGACGATGTGATCCTTGGACCAGCGTACGGTTGCCACGATGGGGCCGATAGTCTCGATCTTGATGGTTATGTCTGTGCCCGCAGTCAGGCGGCCGAAACGGTCGTAGAACCGGCAACCGGTTTCCGAAATCTCGAAGATCGGCACATGGCGCGCCAGCCCGTTGCCGGTCCGGTAACGCCCTTGAACAGAAATATCGAACCGCGGCGTGCACCGTGTCTCGTCCAGTACGTCCAGCTGATGCTGGGTGATCTTCTGCTGGCTGTTCATCGGTACCCTCGGGAATTATCGGTATTCTGGATAGGGAGTGTACCACCGACAGGGTTAAGCAATGGAAAAAGCGCGGGCGGGCAAAGATGCATGGTCGGGTGTGCTCTCGCCTTCCGGTTCGGAGGTCTAGTGGACCGCTTGGTGCTCGGCGTGAGGTCCCGGCATCACCATCCGGATTGCCTGCATCATGCCCCTGTCACCATGACTCGCAAAATGGCAGTGCATGACGAAGTCCCCGACGAAACGCCGGTACCGAGTGCGCATAATTACCTTGTAGGCAGGCTTTACCATCACAGTGTCGCGCCAACCGCCGATCATTCCGGCATAGTCGGCATCGTATGCCTCGCTTTCTTTGCGCGTGACGTCACGACCTTGTCCGTCGCGGATCGAGATGATCTCGAAAGGATTTACATGAATATGAAAAGGGTGGCTTCCTTCTCCCGACGTGATCTCCCATTCTTCGACATCACCGAGAGTAAGCGTTCGGTCTATGCGCCCATGTTCAAACGTATTTCCGTCTATGCTGAATGCGAATGACCCATCATCTTGTTCCAAAATGCTCATCTTCGCAGTTTGGTAGCCGGTAATCTCGTCTTCGATCACTGGGCTGTGCCAGGTGAAGGATTTGATCTGCAATTCATTCGAGAGGTCGGAGATAACCCGGCTTCGCACCCGCGCGTCGCTTATGCGCTGTTCGGCCGCATTGGTCAGCGTTTCGGTCAGATGAGCAGCGATGTCCGCAACCGCCACGGCTTCACCGCTGACCTTCAATATGCCAAGCACACTGCGATCATCGGAATTGCTCGGATCTGTTTGATCATTTACCAAACAATAGAGTCCGGGCTGCTTGAAATACGCCAGAGCATCGAAGCGAGATCCCGGATACATGACGGCCTTATCCACCCGCCGGATAGCCTTGCGCGTGAGCCCATCGTCCGCGAAATGGAACAGCTCGACCTGCTCACCTGTGCAATATTCCGCGATCCATTCCATTTGTTTCTCTGCGGGAACGCCGCGTAATTCCGGCGCTCCGATGGCTAGGCGACGAATGTTCATCTTCACCGGACGGCGCAGTCCGGCATGAATGAGCCGCAAACGCTGAAAAAGCCCGGTTTCCACCCCGGTCAATGTCGGCTGCACCTCCCCGTTGATTCCGATAAAGCGGCCCGAGCCCAACTCCTCGTCTCGTCCAAACTGGCTCCATCGCTCCACCGAGCCTACAACACCTTTTGCGCACGACCAGGCAGCATTTGAAGCTGACGCGATGATCTGCCCACCTTCGTCAAAGCAGGCGTACTGGATTTGGGAGAATACCCATATCTGCTCTCCAAAGGCCGCGCCACCTTGGCTGGGAAAGAGGATGTCCACGTCACCTGGTGCGCTCAAGGTAGGGATGCGGTCCCCATCAACGATCAGCGCGCCAGCCATTCCTGACCCTAGTTGAACGCTGGTCGAACCGTGCATGTGGGGATGATACCAGAACGTACCGGCAGGATGATCTTCCGGGATCGCGAATTCATAATCGAACCGCTGGCCGGGATGGATTTCAATCATGACATTATCGCTGTTTCCACTCGGCGAAACCCAGAGGCCATGGGTGTGGATATTCGTCGAGTTGAAACACGCGATCTTCTCAATGTCACCGGGCTCGCACGGCGGCAGATTATTCTCCACGTCCAGCTTGAGAACTTCGCCCGGTGATATTCTCATCACTGGCGCGACCAGCCTGTCCGCTCCCTCGTTTCGGAACGCGCGCAGTTCAACCACGTCCATCTCCTGCGTCCAGGGATTATAGATTTGCGATTGCACCCGTTCTACCGAAAGTTCGTAAGCCGACGATCCCGATCCCGATCCCGATCGTGCACTTGCGGCACCATGCAATTGCAATGCCGCTGCCATGGCGACAGACACAAGCATCGAGAAAGCGGATTTTTCCATGGTTGCCCCCCGACATCCTTGATCAACATTGCACGCTAGATCATGTTGAACGCTGATCTGGCAACACCGTTACCTCGGTTACCGACCCGGTTGATTCAAATAAATGCGGAAGAGAGAGAGGGAAGTACTTTTTGACGGTTTTTTGACGGTTAAAGGGAAGACCGGCGGAGGTTGAGCCTTGTTGCGTGAATCTGGCCACACCTTTGGCACCCGCACGAGGGAAACCAAAGACAAGACTGGGCCGCGATGCGCTGCAAACTTATACTGGATAAGGGAAATATGGTGGACGCACTTGGGTTCGAACCAAGGACCCGCTGATTAAGAGTCAGCTGCTCTACCAACTGAGCTATGCGTCCGTCGCCGGGAATTGCGGCATCTCCGAATCGCGGTGCGAGGCGGAGAGGCGCTGCATATAGCGCGTCTTTTCCCCTTGGGAAGGACAAAGCTTGCGCGCCCCGTGAAATGCGGGTGGTTCGCCCGCTGAACTTAGCTGATCAATCCCGCACGCGGGCTCTCGCGGTTCCACCGGTTTACCATCATCAGGGTGCCGATGCAGATCATGTTGGTCATCATCGAGGAACCCCCATGGCTCATGAACGGCAGGGGGATGCCGACAACGGGGGCAAGGCCCATCACCATCATCAGATTGACCGCGACGTAGAAGAAGATCGTCGCGACCATGCCGGACGCGAGAAGCTTTGCGAAACGGTCGTTCGAGCGGCGTGCCACCTTCAGGCCCCATCGCAGGATCAGGCCGAAGATCACGATCACCACCAGCCCGCCCAGCAGACCCCATTCTTCCGCCATGGTGGCGAAAACGAAATCGGTATGCGGTTCGGGCAGGTAATTGAGGTGGCTCTGCGAACCTTCGTTGAAGCCCTTGCCGGAAAACCCGCCCGAACCGATCGCAATCTTCGACTGCATGATGTGGTAGCCTGCGCCCAGAGGATCACTTTCGGGATCAAGAAACGTGGTCACGCGGCGCTGCTGGTATTCCTGCAATCCGAAGAAGAATGCTACCGGAGCAAGCACTGCCGCGGCGGCACCTGCGCCGACAAACCAGCGCATCGGCAACCCGGCAAGGAACATGACCACCGCCCCGCCAAATCCGATCGCAAGCGCAGTCCCCAGATCGGGCTGCATCAGTACCAGCGCCATGGGCACCAGGATCAGTCCAGCGGGCGGGATCAGTGCCCGCCAATCGACAATCATACCTGCCGGAAGCGTCGAATAGAACCGCGCCAACACCAGCACAATCACGGGCTTCATCAGTTCGGACGGCTGCAGGACAATCGGCCCCAGGTTGAGCCATCGCTGGCTCCCCCCGCCCAGGGCTCCGATTGCCTCCACCGCGACCAACAGCAGCAGTACGACAGCGTAGGCGGGGTAAGTCATGAACCGGACGAAATCCCGGCCGAACATTACCATCACCGAGGCCATGGTCATGAACACGGCAAAGCGGACAAGGTGCGAAATTGCGAAGGGCTGCATGCCGCCTCCGCCGGCGGAATAGAGCACCGCAGCGCCGAAGGCGACCAGCACGAAAAGGGGGAACAGCATCTCCCACGGCTGCCGGGCGATGGGGGCCGGAACGATAGTGTTCATTCCGCTCCGTCCAGCCTCGAGGAATCAAGATTTTCGGAGCGGTTGATCGCCGCGTCGGTTGCCTCGACCACGGGTTGCAGCGCGGCTGCCCGGGCCTCGGCATCGACTTGATCGAAAATCTCCTCTTCCCGACGCGGCACAGGTTCGACCGCTTCACCGGCTTCACGGGCATAGGCGGCGTATTTCTTTGCCAGCCGCTCCTGCGCGGTGCCGCCCCACTGGGATTCCATCGAATGGAGCTGCTCCAGCCCCTTTTGAGGATCGAACATGAATGTCATGACGTCGCGCGCGATCGGATAGGCAGAGCCCGAGCCGCCGCCGTGCTCGATCACAACGGCGCCGGCATAGCGCGGGTTGTCGAATGGTGCGAAGAAGATGAACAGCCCGTGGTCGCGGTATTTCCACGGTCCGGACCGGCCATCCGACTTGGACAGCGAAACCACCTGCGCAGTGCCCGTCTTGCCGGCCATCAGGATGTCGTCCAACGGCAACCGCGCGCGGCCCGCAGTACCCGGGCCGTTGACCACGTCGCTCATCGCCTTGCGGATCATGGCTTCGTGCTCTTCCGAGATCCCCATGGGGGCGAACGACGGGGTTTTGGTGTTGAATATCAGGCGAGGCATGACTTGCCGGGCAGAGGCCAGGCGCGCCGCCATAACCGCCAGTTGCAGCGGATTGGCAAGCATGTAGCCCTGGCCGATGGTGGCGTTCACCGTATCGAAGGCAGCCCAGGGCTGGTCGTATTTCTTCAGCTTCCACTGCGGGTCGGGGACAGTGCCGTAGAACTGGCTGGCCACCGGCAGCGGAAATTCCTGCCCCATGCCGTAGCGGCGGGCCATTTCCGCTATCGGGTTCATCCCGACTTGCTGGGCGAAATGATAGAAATAGACGTCGCAGCTCTGGTAAATCGCCTTGGGCAAATCGACGCGGCCATGACCGCCGCGTTTCCAGCAGCGGAACACCCGGTTTCCTACTCGCAGGCCGCCACTGCAATTGACCGAAGCCGACGGATCGAGGCCTTCCTTGAGAAATGCAGTGCTGACCATCGGCTTCACCGTCGATCCCGGAGGATAAAGGCCCTTCAGCACCTTGTTGCGCAGCGGAACGCGCTCGTCGCTGCTCAGCATACCGTATTCGACCCGGCCAATTCCGTCGGAAAAGCTGTTGGGATCGAAACTGGGCATGGAGGCCATGCACAGGAGATCGCCGGTCACGCAGTCCATCACCACCACCGATCCGGACTCCAGCCCAAGCCGCCGCGCGGCGTAATCCTGCAGCGGACCGTCGATGGTCAGTTTGATCGGCTTGCCCTGGACGTCCTCCCTCGTATCGAGGTCGCGGATAATCCGGCCGGAGGCGGTAACTTCCACCCGGCGGGCACCGGGAACACCGCGCAATTCCTGCTCGAACTGCTTTTCCAGGCCGTCCTTGCCGATCTTGTAACCCGGAGTGATCAGCAGCGGATTGCGGTCGCTCTCGTATTCTTCCGCTGACGCCGGGCCGACATAGCCGATGAGATGGCCAACTGCCGGGCCGGTAGGATAGAACCGTGAGAAGCCGCGCTGGGGCACCACGCCCGGTAATTCGGGAAGGCGGACACTGACCGCAGCGAATTGCGAGAAATCGAGCCCGCTCGACACTTCGATGGGCTGAAACCCGCGCGCCTGCGAGATCTTGTCCTTCAAGTCCTGTACGGCAGTTTGGTCGAGTGCCAGCAATTGGCCCAGAACGCCGATAGTCCGATCGCGGTCGACAATCCGGTCAGGGATCAGATCGACCCGGAAATCGGCCCGGTTGGAGGCGAGGGGCGCTCCGTTCCGGTCCAGTACCCACCCGCGGCGCGGAGGGATCAGGGAAAGATTGACCCGGTTGCTTTCGGACTCGGTCGCGTATTTCTCGTTCTCGGCAATTGCGATGTAGCCCATGCGGACGGCCAGCAGCGTTCCCACGCCGCCGCCCATGGCGCTGATGACGAAACTGCGCCGGTCGTAAGCATTCTTGAGAGTGGCAGAATTGACGACCGGCCCGGCGCGCTTGCGGGCCATGGTCAGGACTTCCTGAACCGGGTCAGGCGCAATCTGTCGAGGCTGGCGATCATGCGGGAGATAATGGGGAACAACAGCACGGACAGCAAGAGCTGCGGGACAAGTGCCAGCAGCATCGGAAACGAACCATGTGCGCCCGACAGCAGGGTTGCGACAAGCAGGTAGACCGTAAGGATCAGCCCAGCGGTCATCCAATCCTGGATGAAGCCATGCCAGGGGAAGCGGACTTCGAGTGCATCGATGGCGATCAATGTCATCGACCATAGCAGAATTGCGCTGCCGAACGGAAAGCCGCTGAACAGATCGTCCCAGATGCCCAGCGGAAATCCTGCCCACACGGGCACAATTCCGGGCCTAACAAGCCGCCAGCCAAGCAGGAACATGAATCCCATCGGCGGCACCAGCGGCACCGCGCTCGCAATGAACAGGAGCGGCAGGATTGATCCCACCAGGATGCTGGCGACCGGGATACCATAGGCGAGAACTGCGGAGTGGCGGCGGTTGATCCGACTGCCGAATTCGTCCCGCCGGACGGTCCCGCGATAGGCGGTTCTCATTCGCTCAGCTCTTCTTCGATGGGTGTGGCCGCGCCGATGATCGCCTCGGGTTGCCAGATCGGATCGACCGATACGAAATCCGTGGCGGCGGGATCGCTGATGATCCGCGCCAGCGCGCCGTCATCGGTTAGTTGGGATACGACCGCAACCGCCACACCGGGACGATAATAGCCGCCCGAACCGCTGGTGACGAAGACATCGCCGATTTTCAGGGGATTGATCCCCAGATTGATCAGCCGGATCCGCAGCAGCCCGTCACCGCGCCCCTCGGCCAGTGCGACGACATTGTCCTGCGCCCGGCGGACCGGCAATACGCTCTGGCTGTCAGTGAGGAGAAGGATACGCGAGGAATTGCGCCCGACCTCGAGCACGCGGCCAACGACGCCGCGCGGGCCGCGCACCGGCATACCGGCGGTCACCCCCCGGGAAGACCCGGCGCCGAGATAGGCAAACCGGCGGGTACTCGCAGCCGTCGATCCCACGATCCGGGACACGACTACCGGCTCCACTTCGGCCTCCTGCAAGGCCAGTAGCGCCTTCAACCGCTTGTTTTCCTGCTCCACCGCCTTGGCTTCGGCCAAGCGGATGCGGGCCAGTTCCATCTCGCGCTTCAACTCCGCGTTCTGGCTGCCGGCCCGGTAATAGCCGGTGATGCTTTCGATCAGGCCGTTTCCGGTGGTACGGGTCTGCGCGGACACTTCCCCGACGGGCGCGACCGCGTCAGCGGCGATCATCCGCGGACCATTGAAGTTGGCCGGACGCCACAGCGACAGCCCGAGCAGGACCGCACCAACGAGCGCGCCGATACCAGCCACTACATAGCCGGTGAAAATTCCGTATTGCGCCCTGCGCGAAAAGCCGGGGCGCCGTTTGGAAGGCGGCGCCATGATTGTCCCTTCCTCAGGCGGTCATCAACACGCCGCGATAGATGGGATCTTCCATGGCACGGCCGGTGCCGATTGCCACGCAAGAAAGCGGATCTTCCGCGATGCTGACCGGCAGGCCGGTTTCCTCGCGAAGATGTGCGTCCAGCCCGCTGATCAACGCGCCGCCGCCAGTCAGGACGATGCCCTGATCGACAATGTCGGCCGCCAGTTCCGGAGCGGTATTCTCAAGCGCAATCCGGACCCCTTCGACGATCGCGCCGATGGGTTCGGCCAAGGCTTCCGCAAGGTGGCCCTGATTGATGGTGATTTCCTTGGGCACGCCGTTGACCAGGTCGCGGCCCTTGAGGGTGATGGTTAGGCCGATGCCGTCTTCCGGCGGAACGGCGATACCATATTCCTTCTTGATCCGTTCGGCGGTGGATTCACCGATCAGCAGATTGTGGTGACGACGGACGTAGGACACGATCGCTTCGTCCATCTTGTCGCCGCCGGTGCGGACCGACGTGGTGTAGGCCAGGCCCCGCAGGGATAGAACGGCCACTTCGGTTGTGCCGCCGCCGATATCGACGACCATCGAACCCACCGGTTCGGTTACCGGCATGTCGGCACCGATCGCAGCTGCCATCGGTTCCAGGATCAGATATACCTGGCTCGCGCCAGCATTGCTTGCCGCATCGCGAATCGCGCGGCGTTCGACCGAGGTAGAGCCGGACGGAACGCAGATTACGATTTCCGGATAGCTGAACATGCTTTTCTTGCCGTGAACCTTGCGGATGAAATGCTCGATCATCTTTTCGGCAATTTCGATATCCGCGATCACCCCGTCACGCAGCGGGCGGATGGCTTCGATACTGTCGGGGGTCTTGCCCATCATCATCTTCGCATCATCGCCAACGGCCTTGACCTTGGTGATGCCGTTCAGCGTTTCTATCGCCACCACGGACGGCTCGTTCAGAACGATACCGCGCCCCTCGACGTAAACCAGCGTGTTCGCCGTACCGAGATCGATCGCCATGTTCTGCGATCCGAATTTGAAGAGGCGGGAGATGAAGCTCATTGCGCGGTCGAATCCATAAAATTTGCGGTGCTTCAGCGCAGCACTTGGCCGCCGCCGGGACCCGCTTATGACAGGGAGTGCGCTCCCCTTAGCCAAACCCTAGGGAAAACACCAAAAATTTATGTTAACAGCCCACCGAATTTTCACCATCGGCCTCGAATATCCTGCGCTTCACCGCTAGGCTGTTTTTCTGATGCCGGAAATCCGCCGCCTCCCCGAATCCCTTGTCAACCGTATTGCTGCGGGGGAGGTGGTGGAGCGGCCCGCTGCCGCGCTCAAGGAACTGGTTGAAAATGCGATCGACGCCGGTGCGCGGCGCATCGCGGTCCAGTTGGTCGACGGCGGCCTCGCCCGGATCGAAGTGACCGATGACGGCTGCGGGATGAACCCGGCGGAAATGGCTCTGTCTCTCGAACGTCATGCGACGTCCAAATTGCCGGACGAGGCTATCGAACAGGTCGCGACGCTCGGCTTTCGGGGCGAAGCCTTGCCTTCCATCGCCAGCGTGGCGCGGTTCACGCTGGAGAGCCGCCCTCAAGGCGGTGAACAGGGCTGGCGGCGGGTGGTCGATCACGGCGTGCTGCTGGAAGATGGCCCGGCGGCACTGCCCCCCGGCACCCGGGTGCGGGTCGAGCAATTGTTCCACAAGGTTCCGGCGCGGCGCAAGTTCCTGCGCACCGCGCGCAGCGAATATGCCGCCTGCAAGGATGTGGTGCACCGCCTCGCGATGGCGCGGCCGGACATCGGCTTCACCCTCGATCACGGCGAACGGCGGGTGCTGAGCCTGCAGCCGGGAGAAGTTGTCGCCACTAGAGTCGCCGGGATCATTGCGCGCGAACTGGCGGACAACGGCGTTGCGATCGAGTTGGAGCGTCCCACGGCGGCGGGTCCGATGCGGCTGACCGGTATCGCCGGCCTGCCGACCTACAACCGGGGGGTGGCCGATCATCAATATCTGTTCGTCAACGGCCGACCGGTGAAGGACCGGCTGCTGACGGGCGCGGTACGCGGAGCCTATTCCGATATGCTGGCGCGCGACCGCCATGCGGTGCTGGCGCTGTTTCTCACCCTGCCGCCGGAAGAAGTCGATGTGAACGTCCACCCGGCCAAGACCGAAGTCCGCTTTCGCGATGGACAGGCGGTGCGCGGGTTCATCGTTTCCGGACTGCGCCAGGCCCTCGCAACGGGGGACCGGCGCAGCGCGCAATCGCCGGATGTCGCGGCGATGGGGCGGTGGCAGTCGGAACCGCTTGCGGAACCTGCACCCGCTTTGCGCTCGATGTTCGAAGGGCGCGACTGGTCCGCGCCCTCTGCCGACCATTTGGCATCGCCGCGACCCGAATGGCGCGGGATGGAAGGTGAGACGCTGGCCGCACCGATGGGCCGGGCGCAGCAGGCCGAGGAACTCCCGCCGCAAGCCGACGAATACCCGCTCGGCATTGCCCGGGGGCAAGTCGCCAACACCTACATTGTGGCCGAAGCCGCGGACGGGCTGGTGCTGGTCGATCAGCACGCGGCCCATGAACGCCTGGTGCTGGAGCGCCTTCGCGCGGCAGGAGCGGAGGACGCGGTCAAGCGGAGCCAGGCGCTGCTGCTGCCGGACGTTGTCGAGATGGAGGAAACCGCCTGCGACCGGCTGGAGGATGCGGCGGACAAGCTTTCGGCTCTGGGGCTGGTGATCGAACGGTTCGGGCCCGGCGCAATGCTGGTTCGCGCCGTTCCTCATGCGCTCGGCAAGAGCAATCCGGCGGCGCTGCTGCGCGATATCGACGACGATCTCGCAAAACATGGCGAGGCTCTGCTGCTGGGCGAGAAGCTCGATCTGGTGCTGGCCACGATGGCGTGTCACGGATCGGTGCGGGCAGGGCGGACATTGTCGGTTGCGGAAATGAACGCGCTGCTGCGGGAAATGGAGCGGACGCCCCGCTCGGGCCAGTGCAACCATGGCCGCCCCACATGGGTCAAGCTGTCGATGGACGATGTCGAAAAACTGTTCGGGAGACACTGATGGACCAGCGCACCGCGTTTATGCTCATCGTTGCGACAAGCGTTCTGGTTGCCTGCGCGGAAGAGGTCAGTCCGGCCGAACAGGCGCGGATAGATGCGGAGAAAATCGCCGCGGTCGAACGGGCCAGCATCGTGCCGCCGGACCCGATTTCGCCGCAGCGAATTGATTTTCGCGATTATGAGGAGAGCAATCTCTACGGATCGGGCTGCGCGTTCATACCGGAAGGCGGCGCGCTTGACCCGATCGCCCTGACACAGGCCGAACGCGCCTATATGAAGGTGGATGACACAATCGTTCGGTATGCTTCGGACAAGGGCGGCAAACAGGGACCCATGGGAACCTGGCAAAAATATGACGGGAAGGTCCATTCGATCCGGCTGCTGTTCGCGCCTGGGGAGGGGAAGGCGTCAGGCTCCGAAACGGTCACCTATCCCGCAACGCTTTCTGTCTTCAACGGGCGTGACCAGATCGTCTATCGGGCCAGTGGTTCCGCGAACTGCGGGTTCTAGGCGCGGGTTATTCCTCCGAGCAAGACTGATCGCGAACGCGGATCAGGCCGTTGGAGACCATTTCCAGCACCAGATCGCCATGCTGGTTGAAGGTCTGGCTCTTCGATTTGAAGATGCCCATTTCGGGGCGTGACTTGCTCCGCCGCTTCTCGAGTATTTCGCTGCGGCAGGACAGCGTATCTCCCGGATAGACCGGCTTCACCCAGCGCAATTGGTCGACGCCGGGCGATCCCAGCCCCGCCTGCTGGTGGATTTTCATATCCTCTACCATCATTCGCATGGTCATGGCGCAGGTGTGCCAACCGCTGGCCGACAAGCGGCCGAAATGGGTCTGCGCAGCGGCCTCGTCGTCGAGGTGGAACGGCTGCGGATCATACGCTTCCGCGAATTTGAGCACTTCTTCGCGGGTTACTTCGTATCGGCCGAAGGTCTTGGACGATCCGACCTCGATATCTTCGAAATATATCATGCAGGCTCCGCTATGGCGCCAGCGTTCAATAGGCCAGCATCCACAGACCCATAGCCACCATCGCGAGATTCTCCGACAGGGAAACGAAGCCGAGCGGCACGTTTCCGCTGCCGCCGACACAGGCGCATTTGATCTCGCGCTTCTGGATCTGGACTGCGTAGAACACCGATACGGCACCTATCGTCCCGATGGTCAGCGCCACGGGGATCGAAATCCACGGTAGTATCCGCCCCGCCATCAGGATTGCAGTGAGTGCTTCCAGATAGGGATAGGCGTAGGAATATGGGACGAAACGCTTTGCCAGCAGGTCGTAACCGACAAACATGCTGGAGAATTTTTCGACATCCTGCAGCTTGAGCATGGCCAGCATGGCCATCGAAAAGGCGATGAACCATTCCCCGGTGCGGATGGTCAGCGGCATTCCGTAGACAAACTGGCTGATCGACAGCGCCAGCGCCGCCGCCACCGCGAATACCGCCAGCACGGGGCGGTAACTCGTGGCGTCGGGGTTTGGCAGCGGATTGCCGAAATGCGCCCTCAATTCCGTGTATCCGCCGATCCGCCGCCCGCCGATGAAAGTCTGCGGAGTGGTGTCGGCGCCATGCTCGCGCTTGAAGGCATCAGTCTGTTCGCGAGTGGTGAGGTGGTGGTCCTCGACCTCATAGCCCTCCCGTTCCAGCAGCCATTTCGACTTGATTCCGTAGGGACACACATGCTTGTCCACCACCATACGATAGAGTTGGGCTGTCTTGCCCGGCGATATGGGTTCCTGTTTCATGCTCTCAAGATATACCCTAGGGGGGTATATTTCAAGTCAGTAGTCATGCCCGGAAGGAAGGGATCTTCCGGCCCGGGTCCATGTCCGGAATGATCCGGTAGCGCGCCAGGATCAGGCTGAATATTCCAAAGATCAGCAGCCCAGCAGCCACCAGCGTGAAGATCACCCCTTCGCCCGACAGCGAGGCGACCGCATCGCCGAGCGTCTTGATCTGATCGGTGCCGCTGGACAGGAATCCGGCCTTCACCAGCGACCAGCCGATGACGATGAACACTACCGCCCGCGCCAGGAACCCAGCGCCGCCCAGCCAGCGGGTCGAGTCAGGGGCTTGGGGGCTGATCCGGTGCATGAAGGAGCCGGTTATGCCCTTTTTCGCCTGCGCCAAGGCGGCGATGAAGAACAGCAGGCCAAGGATCCCGAGCACTGCTCCGCCAAGGGTCACGGACAGGACACCGGCCGCGGCGTCCTGCGCACCATCGCCCCCGTCGCCGGAGGAGGTTGCGAATTTGTAAGCGGAAAACGCCAATGCAAAATGGCCGATTGCGCTTCCCGCATGGCCGATGCGCGTTCCCCAGCCGACCGTGTCGGAACCGTGGTTTTCTATGTCGAAAAGTGTCGAGGCGAGACGGAACAGCGCATAGGCCGTGAGACCGACGACCATCAGCCACAATATCGCCATGCCCGCAGGAAATTCCTCGATTGCAATGAAAATGCCGTCGGTACCCTGTGCGATTCTTCCCGCGCTCGTGAGGGCGATAAGCCCGAGGACAATATAGAGTATCGCGCGACTGAAATAGCCCACTCTCACGAGCGAGCGGAATTTTTCGGACTTGTCTATCATGTGTTGTTTCCCCGCTTCATCTCACCCTGAAACGGGCGGAGCGGAAAAAAGTGCCGAGATTCAGACGTTGAATTTGAAGTTCAGCACGTCGCCGTCCTGGACCAGGTACTCCTTGCCTTCCTGTCGCAGCTTGCCCGCATCGCGCGCGCCGCTTTCACCGCCGAGGGAGACGAAATCCTCGAACGCGATGGTTTCCGCCTTGATGAAACCGCGTTCGAAATCGCTGTGGATCTCGCCCGCCGCCTGCGGAGCCTTGGCACCTTTGGGAAAGGTCCATGCGCGCGCTTCCTTGGGCCCGCAAGTGAAATAGGTTTGCAGCCCGAGCAACTCATATCCGGCGCGGATCACGCGGGCGAGGCCGCTTTCGGACAGGCCGAGCTCGGCCAGAAATTCGCCGCGGTCTTCGGCCGGCATGGTCACCAGATCCGCTTCGATGGCGGCCGATACTACAACCGACTGCGCCCCTTCCGCTGCCGCCTTGGCTGCGACCTGTTCGGACATGGCGTTGCCCGTCGCCGCGTCCTCTTCGGCCACGTTGCAGACATACAGCACAGGTTTGGCGGTGAGCAATTGCGCCTGCCTGAACACCCGCTCTTCCTCGATATCGGCAGGTTCGGTTAGCCGCGCCGGCTTGCCTTCGCGCAGCAATTCGAGCGCCTGACCCAGCACACTGGCGATGACTTTTGCTTCCTTGTCACCGGCCTTGGCCTTCTTTTCCGCCGCCGGAACGCGCTTCTCGAGGCTTTCGAGATCGGCCAGCATCAGCTCGGTTTCGACCACTTCCGCGTCGGACAGGGGATCGACCTTGTTGGCGACGTGCTGGATATCGTCATCTTCGAAACAGCGCAGCACATGGACGATGGCATCGACTTCGCGGATGTTGGCGAGGAACTGGTTGCCCAGACCTTCACCCTTGCTGGCGCCTTTGACGAGGCCTGCGATATCGACAAAGCCGAGCTGCGTTTCGATGATTTTCGCGCTGCCGGCAATCGCGGCAATCTGGTCCAGACGGGCGTCGGGCACGGCGACCTGGCCGACGTTCGGCTCGATCGTGCAGAACGGGTAATTGGCCGCCTGCGCCGCCTGCGTCTCTGTGAGCGCATTGAAAAGGGTGGACTTGCCGACATTGGGCAGCCCGACGATCCCGCAACGGAAACCCATCGAAAACTCCGGAAGTAAGAACTGGAGGCGGCGCTTAGACCCGCGCGGGCCGCTTTACCAGCCCGGTGATCGGCGCACTACACGTTGTGAACCGCCTTGATCCAGGGACCGAGGGGTGTTTCGCCTAGCCAACCGACCTGGACCCGCGCGCTCGTTTCGTTGATCGGGAGCTGCGGCTTGCCGCCGGGATGGACCGCGCGCCGCAGGGGCCGGGTGCCCGGCGGCATTGCGACGATTTCGGCAATGGCACCCGGCACGTCCATCGGATCGGCGCTGCGGCCGGAGCCGTCCTCGGTACCCATCCGGGCAACCATCTGCGGATAGCCGGCGGTGTGGATACCCTCAGCCCGTTCCTTCAATGCGGTGTTGTACTGGTTGCGGTTGCGCCAGATTTCGGTCGGATAGCCGCCGGGCTGGATGATGGTGACTTCGATATTGTGCGGCACCAGTTCGTAGGCGAGCTGTTCACCCAGCGCCTCGATCGCGAATTTGGTCGCGGAATAATGTCCGCCGCCGGGGACGATGACCCGTCCGAGCTGGCTGGAAATCATGAATATCTGCCCGGCCTTCTTTGCCCGCATACCCGGGAGAACCGCGCGCACGAGCCGGTGATAGCCGAGGACGTTGGTGTCGAACGCCAGCCGGGTTGCTTCCATGTCCTGGACCTCGACAGGTCCGGTAATCCCGACCCCGGCGTTGTTGACCAGAACATCCAACCCGCCGCCGTTGATCCGTTCCGCCTCCGCCACCCCGGCGGTGACCTGCGCATCGTCGGTGACGTCGATTTCGATGACATGGATGTCGAGTCCCTCGCGCGCCGCCAGCGCGGTCAGTTCCTCCGCTTCCGGGCGAGGAAGGTTCCGCATCGTCGCAAACACCTTCGCACCGAGCCGCGCATAGTGCTCCGCGCCGAGCCGCCCGAAGCCGGACGAACAGCCGGTGATGAGGACCGACTTGCCGCGCATGTCGGGCCTGGCGGACAGGACACCCTCCTGCGCGGCAGAGCTGGCTGCGGCGAGGGCGCTCGTGGCCGCAGCGCCTGCCAGCAGGGTCCGGCGGTTGATCGAAATCGAGTTGAACGAGGACACGGGCAGAATCTCCTTGAAGCTTCGTACCAGCCTATCAGATCACTCCTGCAATCGCAGCGCAACGTCGTTCATGAAGCGCGCGTCATCACCTTTGGCCAGCCAGTCGGCCTCCGAACCGATCGCGGCTAGGGTGCTGATCAGATCGTCCTGTTCCGCTTTCGCGTAATTGCCCAGGACATAGCCGTGCACCCGGTCCTTGTGCCCGGGATGGCCGATCCCGATTCGCACCCGGCGGAAATCGGCACCACAATGCTGGTCGATCGAACGCAGACCGTTGTGTCCTGCGGTACCGCCACCCTGCTTGACCTTGACCTTCATCGGCGCGAGGTCGAGTTCGTCGTGGAAGACGGTCAGCGCATCAAGGCCCAATTTGTAGAACCGCAAGGCCTCGCCGACCGCGCGGCCGCTTTCATTCATGAACGTCGCGGGCTTAAGCAGGATGATCCGCTGTCCGCCAATCCGCCCGTCCTGCATCCAGCCGGAGAATTTCTTCTGCACCGGCCCGAATTCGTGCATTCCGGCGATGACGTCCACCGCCATGAACCCGACATTGTGCCGGTGCATCGCGTATTGCGGACCGGGATTTCCGAGACCTACCCAAAGCTGCATCGGCTTCCCCTAGCGACAATGCCTGCAAAACAAAACGCCGGCCTTTCTGGGAAAGACCGGCGTCCTGCAAATTCCGAAACGGGAAGGAAGCGATTACTCGCTGGTTTCTTCCTCGCCAGCTTCTTCTTCCTCGGCTGCTGCTTCAGCGGCAACGTCAGCTTCTTCATCGGTGGAACCGTCCTGGCTCTTCATGGCAGAAGGAGCAACGATGGTGGCGATGGTGAAGTCACGATCGGTGATCGCGCTGACGGAACCTGCCGGCAGTTGGACACTGCTGATATGGATCGAATCGCCGACTTCCAGACCGGTAACGTCGATGTGGATTTCGTCGGGGATCTTGTCGCTTTCGCAAACCAGTTCCAGATCGTGGCGAACCACGTTGAGAACGCCGCCCTTCTTCAGGCCGGGGCTGGCTTCTTCGTTGATGAACACGACAGGGATGCTGACTTCGATCTTCGAATCCTTGGACAGGCGGAAGAAATCGACATGCAGCGGCTGATCTTTCACCGGATGAAAGGCAACGTCTTTCGGCAGGGTGCGCACTTTCTTGCCGCCGATCTCGATCATCACGATCGAGTTCATGAAGTGGCCGGTGCCGAGCTGACGGTTCAGCTCCTTGGCTTCGACGTGAATCGGGGCAGGGTCTTCGCCGCCGCCATAGATGACAGCAGGTACTCGGCCTTCGCGACGCAGTGCACGGGAGGCTCCCTTGCCAGCCCGTTCGCGCGTCTCGGCCGGCAGGGTCAGAGCGTCGCTCATGGTAATTGCCTTTCGAATTGCATTATTTGATCTTCCGTCTGCCAAGCCTCCAGGGATGACCTTGGCCGGAAGCGCGCGCCTTTACGGGGAAAGCGGGCAAATGACAAGCGGGAATGGCGCGGTGCAGTGTCCGCTTCGCCGGTTACTGCACCCGCGTAACATTATAGCCTTTCTGCTGCATCAAGCTGGGCAATCCTTCGGGCCCGGCCATGTGGGCTGCGCCGACGGCGATCAGGGCCGGCGGAGACGCGGGCAACAAAATGTCCAGCTGTTCCGCCCAATCCTCGTTCCGCTTGACCAGCAAGGCGGTGCGCAGTTCGGGGTAGGACATCAATCCCCGGGAATTCTCGCGCGCAAGGCTGCCCATGTCGCCGCTGATCCAGATGCGCGCGAGCTTTGCACTTTCCTCGGCAGCGTCTCCGCCTTCCTGCACCACCGCTGCCAGCAAGTTGCGCTGGTCCCGTTCGGGCAGGCTATCGAAAATGCCAAGCTGGCGCGCAGGCCCCTCGAATTCGCGGACTGGCCGCCCTGCAAAGCGGCGCAGCAGCGCGCGGTCGACTCCGTTTTCGGGGTTCCCGCTGCGAACACCCTGCGCCAGCATCAACGCGGCCGCCCAGCTTTCGGTCGCCGTGAAATCGCTGTCGGAATAGGAGGTTTCGGCCAGCATATCGCGCAGCGCCGCCTGGTCGCCGGCGGGCAGCCGTTCAGACAGCGCCGGCAAGCCTTCGGTGCGGGCGAGCCGGGTAAAGATATGCGCAATCGCTGCGCTGTCCTCCAGCGCGGCGATCTCGACAATCAGCAGGTCGGCCTCGTCGATGGTATCGGATATCAGTTCCGTTTCCCAAGTGGTGCCGTCGGGTAGCGAATGGATGGTGCCGAACAACCAGCCTTCCACCGTCCCGTCGGACGAAGCCAGTTCCCACATGGCCGGCCGGGGGGCTGATTGCTGGGTTGGCTGCTCAATTTCGCCCGCAGTTTTCTCTCCGCAGGCTGACAAGCCCAGGGTGCAGGACAGCGCCAGCGCTGCGGAGAGGAGAAGCTGCTTCATCACTGGACCCGCGAAATTTCGATGCCGCGCAGTTCAAGCGCGTCCTGCACGCTCTTGTCTCCTGCCAGATGGCCCGCTCCGACGGCGATGAACACGGTGCCGGGCGTGTCCAGACGAGTGTCGATCCATTCGGCCCAGCTGGAATTGCGCTGATACAACAGGCGTTCGGCCAGCACCTGGTCGGTCAGCCCTTCGTTCATCAGTTCAGCCAGGCCGTCGGCATCGCCTTCCAGCCATTCCGCGACCATCCTGTCGAGCATTCCCTTGATCGTGTCGACGCCCTCGGCTGCCTGCACCAGAAACGTGATCTGGCTTTCGAGCGGCAGCTGGTCGAACAGGCTCATCTGAAATTCGATCGTTTCCAACTCGCCGCGCGGCTTGGCCTCGCCGCCCTTGGCAGTCAGCACCGCCTCGACTCCGCTTTCGGGTGAATAGCCTTCCTTCATGATCGGCAGCATCGACAGCATCATGCTGGCGTACCACGGTTCGAACCGGTCGAAGGTTTCCACCGGCATTCCGAGTTTGGTCATCGCCGCATCGTAGGATGCCCGCTGTGCCTCATCCAGCAAGTCGCGCAGTTTCTGGTCGGCGGGCAGCATCCCGGTGTTCATGATGATCGACTGCATGTTGGTGGCTGCATCCGGCGTCATCATGATTTCGGTAACCAGGATGTCGGACGATGCCAGCGCATCGGCGACATTGCCTTTGTACCAGTCGACATCCTTGGGCAGGGCATGGACCGTGCCGAACAGATAGATGGTGGTATCCTCGTCGGCCACTTTCCACAGCGCCGGACCGCCCATTTCCACCTGTTCGGCGGGAACCTGGGCCGTGGGGACGGGCGTTGGCTTCTGCTGCTGTGCCAGTACGGGGGTACTCGCAATCAGGGACAGGGCAGCGGCGGTGCAGGCAAGTTTGCGCAGGAATTTCGTCATGGAGATGTCTTTCATTCCGAAGAGTTGAACGGTTGATTAAAGCGTTACCGCAGACGGAGCACTCTGGCTATGTCAGGACTGCCTGATAGAAAGTCATCCTCTCGTGTCATTTTAGCGGGAAAGGTCGCCGCGGCATTGACCGGAAAACGCACGTCCGCCAAAGCGCGGCATAATGAAACGAGACCCCGCGCACAGCTTTCAGGACATGATCCTCAGCCTCCATGATTTCTGGAGCGCGAACGGCTGCCTGATCCTGCAACCCTACGACATGCGGATGGGGGCAGGGACGTTTCACCCTGCGACCACGCTGCGTGCGCTTGGACCCGAACCCTGGAAAGCAGCCTTCGTCCAGCCCTGCCGCCGCCCTACCGATGGCCGTTACGGCGAAAATCCCAACCGTCTGCAGCACTACTATCAATATCAGGTGATCCTGAAGCCGAGCCCGCCCGACTTGCAGGAACTCTACCTCAAGAGCCTTGAAGTGATCGGGATCGACCCGCTGAAACACGATATCCGCTTCGTCGAGGATGACTGGGAATCGCCCACGCTCGGCGCGTGGGGGCTGGGCTGGGAAGTATGGTGTGACGGGATGGAAGTGACCCAGTTCACCTATTTCCAGCAGATGGGCGGGTTCGATTGCAAGCCGGTGGCGGGCGAGCTGACCTATGGGCTGGAACGGCTGGCAATGTATATCCAGGGCGTGGACAATGTTTACGACCTCGCGTTCAATTCCGCCGGAGTTTCGTATGGGGACGTGTTCCTCGAAAACGAACGCCAGATGTCCAAGTGGAACTTCGAGGTCGCCGAAACCGATGCGCTTTTCGACCTGTTTGGCAAGGCTGAGGCCGAGTGCCGCAACGCGCTCGCCAATGATGTTCCGATTGCCGCCTATGAACAGGCGGTCGAGGCCAGCCACATCTTCAACCTGCTGCAGGCGCGCGGGGTGATCTCTGTCCAGGAACGCGCCAGCTACATGGGCCGTGTGCGCGATCTGGCCCGTGGTTCCTGCGAAAAGCACATGGAACTCAAGAAAGACGAATGGGCCGAGAAATTCCCGGAGTGGTCGGCATGATTGTGCTCGTTCAAGCCGTTCTCGGTTTCGTTACTTTTCTGACTATTTATTTCTGGATTTTTTCGTACTTTTATTTTCATTCGCGGATCGAGCGGCTTGTTTGGCGAGGCAAACTTAGTGAGAAGCGCGTCCAGCCCATAGCCTTTAGTCTGACCGTTGCCGGAGGAATTGTGATTTGGTTGCTCTGGCGGTTCGTCCTTCCTGACTGGTGGATTGAAGCTACTCCAATGATAGTTGCCGATTGATGCCCGACTTCCTCCTCGAACTGCGCTGTGAAGAAATTCCCGCCCGGATGCAGAAGGGCGCGCGCGCTGACCTCGAAAAACTGTTCCGCGCCGAAATGGCCGCCGCAGGTGTCCTTCGACAGGCTCAGGATGAGCGGGAACTGGATGTCACCGTCTGGTCCACCCCGCGCCGCCTGGCGTTGATCGCCCGCGACCTGCCCACGCAGACCGAAGCCGTCAACGAAATAGCGAAGGGTCCGCCCGAGGGTGCTCCCGATCAGGCGATCGACGGTTTTTGCCGCAAGAACGGCGTGACGCGCGAAAGTCTCGAACTGCGTGACGTCAAAGGGCGAAGCACCTATTTCGCGGTGATCGAGCAGCCCGGCCGCGCTGTTGCCGATGTACTGGCGGATGCGATTCCGGCGATCATCCGCGCCTTCCCATGGCCCAAATCGATGCGCTGGGGGGCTTCGTCGATCAGCACCGAGAGCCTCCGCTGGGTCCGACCGCTGTCCGGCATCGTGGCGATCTTCGGCGATGAAGTTGTGCCGTGCGAAGTGGACGGCGTGACGTCAGGCTGCGCGACGCTCGGCCACCGGTTCCATCACCCCGGCCCGATCACCCTCGGCGGCGCGAGTGATTATGCAGAGAAACTGCGCGCCTGCCACGTAATCGTCGACCACGGCGAGCGCGAAGCGATGATCCGCAGCGGCGCGGCAAACGCCGCCGCCATCGCCGGGCTCGATCTGGTCGAGGATGAAGGTCTGGTCGTCGAAAACGCTGGGCTGACCGAATGGCCCGTGCCGCTGGTCGGCCGGTTCGAGGAAGATTTCCTGCAGGTCCCGCCCGAAGTCATCCAGCTGACCGCGCGGGTGAACCAGAAATATTTCGTGTGCGAGAAGGACGGCAAACTGGCGAATGCCTTCATCTGCACCGCCAATATCGAAGCGGCCGATGGCGGTGAAGCGATTGTTGATGGCAACCGCAAAGTCCTCGCCGCGCGCTTGTCCGATGCGCGGTTTTTCTGGGATGTGGACCGGAAGAAAACCCTGGCGCAGCACGCCGAGGGGCTTGGGCGGATTACCTTTCACGAGAAGCTCGGCACCGTGGCCGACAAGGCCGAACGGGTGGCCAAGCTGGCGCGGTGGCTGGTGGTGGAAGGGATCATACCTCCCCAGATTGGGGCGGGGGACAATGCGACGCTTGGTGGAGGGGCAGGTGCTGTTAGCGCGACCTCTCAAGGTTCTTCCAGTCCGCCCGTGCCCCTCCACCACCCTGCGGGTGGTCCCCCTCCCCCGATGGGGGAGGATCGAGCGCGCCTCGCAGACCAGGCCGAACTCGCCGCCCGCTTGTGCAAGGCCGACCTCGTCACCGAAATGGTCGGTGAATTTCCCGAATTGCAAGGCCTCATGGGCGGCTATTACGCCCGCGCCGAGGGCCTGCCCGACGCCGTAGCCGACGCCATCCGCGATCACTACAAACCGGTCGGGCAGGGCGACGATGTGCCGACTGCGCCGGTAACGGTGGCGGTGAGTTTGGCGGATAAGCTGGATACCTTGATTTGTTTCTTTGCGATTGGGGCAAGGCCCTCTGGATCGAAAGATCCTTTCGCTCTTCGCCGCGCCGGCCTTGGCTGCATTGCCCTCATACTCGAAAATGGGCTTCGTTCAGGCCTTGCCCGATTGGTCGATGCCTGGAATCAGTTGTTCGACCCTGCGCGAAACGGTCCCGCCGACCTCCTCGAACAGATGACCGACTTCTTCGCCGACCGCCTCAAAGTCCAGCAGCGCGAAGCGGGAGTCAGGCACGATTTGATCGATGCGGTGTTTACTCTAGGTGGCGAGGACGATCTTGTCCGGCTGCTGGCAAGGGTGAGTGCATTGCAGAATTATGTCGAGACCGCCGAGGGTGCCAACCTGCTCGCCGCCTATAAGCGCGCGGCGAATATCCTCAAGAAGGAAGGCTGGATAACCGAGCCCACCCGCTCCCCCGCGCAGGCGGGGGCCCAGGGTGAAGGAGCGCTCAGCCCCACTAGCCCCCCGCCTGCGCGGGGGAGCGAAGGTGACGATGTTCCGCATACAGGCGAAGAGGATCCGTTCGCCTTGGTGGACGATCCGGACATGAAGCCAGTGATCGAAGCCAGGATGGCCGAGCGGCACGCAGGCCAGCTTTCCTACACCCCCGAACCCGCAGAACAGGCACTGATCGACGCCTTGGCCGAGGCCGAGCCCCGTGCCGCCGCGGCCATCGCGGCGGAGGATTTCTCCGCCGCGATGGCCGCGCTGGCATCGCTCCGCGCGCCGATCGACGCCTTTTTCGAGGAAGTCACGGTTAACGACCCCCAAGAAAACAAACGGACGGCGCGGCTCGATCTGCTTGCGCGGTTCCGTGCTGCAGTGCACAACGTCGCGGACTTCTCGAAGATCGAAGGATAAATTCCCACATGCAGACGGTCTACAGTTTCGGCGGCACGGACGCTTCAATCGATCCGCGCGCGAAGGACAAGACCGTCACCGGGGGGAAGGGCGCGAACCTGGCGGAAATGGCCGAAATCGGCCTGCCGGTGCCGCCCGGCTTCACCATCACCACCGAAGAATGCGTGAAATATCTGGCCGGTGGGTCGGACTTCTCGGACGAATTGCGCGCCGATGTGGCCGCAGCGCTGCGGGAGGTGGAAACCGCCGTTGGCAAGAATTTCGGGAGCAAGGACGATCCGCTGCTGGTGTCTGTGCGCTCGGGCGCGCGGGTTTCCATGCCCGGGATGATGGACACCGTCCTCAACCTCGGCCTCAACGACGAAACCGTCGCGGGCCTCGCAGCTACGTCCGGTGACGAGCGGTTCGCCTGGGATTCCTACCGCCGTTTCATCCAGATGTATTCGGACGTCGTGCTCGGCCTGGATCACGGCTTGTTCGAGGAAGCCTTGGAAATCGCCAAGGAAGACAAAGGCTTCTACGCCGATACGGAGATGGAAGCTGAGGACTGGAAGGTTCTTGTCGCGCAGTACAAAGCCATCGTGGAGCAGGAACGGGGCGCACCATTCCCGCTCGACGTGCACGAACAATTATGGGGCGCAATCGCCGCCGTGTTTGACAGCTGGGATGCGGACCGGGCGAAGGTATATCGTCGATTGAACGACATCCCCTCCGACTGGGGCACCGCCGTCAATGTGCAGGCGATGGTGTTCGGCAACATGGGCGATACGAGCGCAACCGGCGTCGCCTTCACCCGCAACCCCGCGAACGGCGAGAAAGCCTATTACGGCGAGTATCTGATCAACGCGCAGGGCGAGGACGTGGTCGCGGGCATCCGCACGCCGCAATATCTGACCCGTGAAGCCCGCGAAGCCGCCGGTGCCAAACCGCTGAGCATGGAAGAAGCCCTGCCCGAAGCCTATGCCGAACTGGCGCAGGTGTTCGACCTGCTGGAACGGCACTACCGTGATATGCAGGACATCGAATTCACCGTCCAGCAGGGCAAGTTGTGGATGCTGCAGACCCGCAGCGGCAAGCGGACCGCGCGGGCGGCGCTGAAAATGGCGGTCGACATGGTCGGCGAGGGCCTCATCGACGAGCGCGAAGCGGTGCTGCGGATCGATCCGATGGCGCTCGACCAATTGCTGCACCCGCGGCTCGACCCCGACGCACCGCGCACGGTGCTGACCACCGGCCTTCCGGCGTCGCCCGGCGCAGCCAGCGGCAAGATCGTGCTCGATGCGGACACTGCGGAACAATATGCGGCGCGCGGCGAAAAGGTCATCCTGGTGCGGGTGGAAACCAGCCCGGAGGATATTCACGGGATGCACGCCGCGCAGGGCATCCTGACCGCGCGGGGCGGGATGACCAGCCATGCCGCCGTGGTGGCGCGCGGGATGGGCCGCCCCTGTGTTTCCGGCGCGTCGCAGGTGTCGATCGACATGGTGGCCCGGACTCTTCGGATCGGGACCGCGGAACTGCGCGAGGGTGATCTGATCACCCTCGACGGGGCCAAGGGGCAGGTGATGGAGGGCCTCGTCGCGACGATCGAACCGGAACTGGTCGGCGATTTCGGGACTCTGATGGAATGGGCGGACAAGCACCGCCGGATGCGCGTGCGCACCAACGCCGAAACGCCAGACGATTGCCGGATGGCGCGGCAATTCGGCGCGGAGGGCATCGGCCTTTGCCGGACCGAACATATGTTCTTCGACGCCGGCCGGATCAGTGCCGTGCGCCAGATGATCCTGGCAGAGGATGAGAAGGGCCGGCGCAAGGCGCTCGCCAAGTTGCTACCCGAACAGCGGGGTGACTTCCGCCAGATCTTCGAGGTCATGGTCGGGCTGCCGTGCACAATCCGGCTGCTCGATCCTCCCTTGCATGAATTCCTGCCCACCGCTGACGCTGATTTTGCCGAACTGGCCGATGTGACCGGGCTAGGTGTCGATCATTTGAAGCGGCGGGCGGCGGAGCTGCATGAATTCAACCCGATGCTGGGCCATCGCGGCTGCCGGCTGGGCATTACCTATCCCGAAATCTACGAGATGCAGGCGCGGGCGATTTTCGAGGCGGCGTGCGAAGTGGCCGATGCCTCGGGCGAAGCTCCGGTGCCCGAAATCATGGTGCCGCTGGTCGCGACCCGCCGCGAACTGGCGATTTTGAAGGTGCTGATCGACCGGGTGGCTCAGGAAGTGTTCACCGACAAGGGTCGTTCTATCGAATATCTCGTCGGCACCATGATCGAATTGCCGCGCGCCGCACTGATGGCGGGCGAAATCGCTCATGAAGCACTGTTCTTCTCCTTCGGGACCAATGATCTGACCCAGACAACGCTGGGCGTTTCCCGCGACGATTCCGCCCGGTTCCTCGCGCCCTATGTCGAAAAGGGCATTTTCGCCCGCGATCCTTTCGTCAGCCTCGATATCGAGGCTGTCGGCCAACTGGTACGCATGGCGGCGGAGCGCGGCCGCGAGACGAAGCCCGGGATCAAGCTGGGCATTTGCGGCGAACATGGCGGCGATCCGGCGAGTATCGCCTTTTGCGAGGAAGTCGGTCTGGATTACGTCAGCGCCTCGCCCTACCGTGTGCCGATTGCGCGGCTCGCAGCGGCGCAGGCTTCGCTTCGCTAGGATTTCCAGCCGGTTAGGGTCAGTATCTCGAAGGTTTCGAGTACCCGCCCTTGGTCGTCGGCATGGTCCATGAAGGTCCGTCGGGCCGTCTCTAGCGCCGCTTTCGTAAGCGGCGGAGTGCGGGAAGCTAGCACGGACGTCAGACCCTGCGCCCGAAGATCGGCGATCAACCGGTCGAAACTCCGGTAGCTGACGTGAAGTGTATGCGTATCAACGACCTGGCGGGCAAAGCCGCTACGCTGCAGAAGCTCCGCGCCGGAACGATTGTCCACCATCGGATGCATCCGCGCCGCTGGCCGGTCCCCATCGGCCGCATACATTGCCTGCCGCAGCATGGGCAGACTACCCGCACCGACCAGGCTCGCAATCATCAGCCCGCCGGGCTTCAACGCGTTCCGGATATGGATCAACGCGCCGGGCAGGTCGTTGACGGTAGCGAGTGAAGACAGGTTGACGATCAGATCGAAGGGCTCGAACGGCAGCGGGCATTCTTCATCGAGCATAGGCGGATCGGCAGAAATGATTTCCCGATCCGGTGTAGCAAGGGCGCGTGCAAGGCTGCGCCCGCGATCCCCGACGAGCAGGCAGCGCGCGGGCTCTTGGCGCGTGAAAGCCAGGCGTTCCAGCACGTCATCGACCATTTCATCGAGGATAAACCGGGGGGCATCTGGCTCCTGTAACAAACGCTCGGCACGGCGGGCTAGCGCTGCGCGGCGAACCGGGTCGAAGATGCGGGGCGGGCTACCGGGCGGCATCGGTCCGCTTTGCCGCGCTTGTCAGCCGGGTGCAAGCGCGGCAGAGCGGCATGATGTCGCTGGGATCGATCATCGCTGCCAATTTCGCGCAGGCCACTGCGCCGATCGTCGATCTGATCTATCCGCCGCGCTGCCCGCTGTGCGGCGAGGGTATCGCAGGTCATCAGGGGTTATGCGGCCCGTGCTGGACGGAATTGCAGATTCCCGGAGAGCCCGCTTGCGCCGCCTGCCAGCGCCCGTTTGGCGGCAGCAGCGTGTCGGAAGGGGCCTTGTGCGCGCCGTGCCTGTCCGATCGGCCGCGGCACGACGGGATTGCCGCCGGGACGCTGTACAATGCTGCCTCGCGCAAGCTGGTGCTGGCCTTCAAGCATGGCCGGAGAATTGGGATGGCTCCGATGCTGGCCCGCCTGATCGCTGCGCGCCTGCCGCCGATGGAGGGTGATTGGCTGATCATGCCGGTTCCCCTTCATCGCTGGCGCTTGTGGCATCGCGGTTATAACCAGGCGGCGTTGCTCGCGGCCGAGCTGGCGCGGTTGACGGACGGTACCCTGATCGTCGACGGATTGGCGCGTACGAAAGCGACAGCATCGCTGGGCGGTCTGGGCAAGAAGGCCCGCGGTCGGATGTTGTCCGGTGCCATCGCGGTGCAGGAGCGGGAGGCGGCGCTCGTCAAGGGCGCGAACATTGTTCTGGTCGATGATGTTCTCACCAGCGGAGCCACCAGCGACGCCTGTGTGAAGGTTCTGAAAAGGGCAGGGGCGGCCAAGGTGGTAATTGCGTGTTTTGCGCGGGTGATGGACGAAGCGCTCGATTTGCGGCCTCAAAACATAACGCCCGGGACCGATCCGGACCCGGGCGCCACGTGACGAAAATGCTGGATCCGCCTTTCGGTGTGGTAATCATCCCCCCAGAAGATTACCCGAATCCAATCCCTCATCGTTCTGGAGGTGCCTTCGCCGAAGCGGGCAGCTCTCCTTAGTCCCCTGAACCTGGCGCTCTGTCGGCACCGCCGTTCGGTGGGTGGCTCAGACGAGCCACGGCCGATACATTCCATCAGGACCCTAAACATCAAAGTGCGTTGTGTGTATCGACCGGATTTTACGTTACGTCTGTGGTTATACTGCAACATCCAATAAAGACGTCTTGATGCTCGGTTTCGACCGCTGGAAGGAACATTCGTGACTGCTGATCAATCCTCCATGACTGCCCGGGAAAACGGGAGCGAGTTCCTGCCGAAGTTCGATTCCAACGGGTTACTGACTGCAGTTGTTGTCGATGCTCGGAACAAAGATGTGCTTATGGTGGCCATGATGGATCAAGTAGCGATCGACCGGACATTGGAAACCGGCACCGCCCATTTCCACTCCCGGTCCCGCGGCCGGCTGTGGATGAAGGGGGAGACTTCCGGAAACACGCTCGCGGTGATCCGGATTCTGGTCGATTGCGATCAGGACGCGCTGATTCTCGAGTGCACTCCCGCTGGCCCCGTATGCCATACGGGTGCGCAAGACTGCTTTTACCGGGAACTGGGGAAGGACGGCCTGAAGCCGAAATCCAGTTGACCTTTACGTAAAGGTGATGTAACCAAGCGGAATGTCGAACGCAGCCCATGCCAAGCCCACCTCGATTGGTTCAGATCAATCGAGTCCTGCCCGTCACGCCGGCGCCCATCTGGACCGGCCCGACAAATTGTCGCGCGAGCAATTCAGCATTTCCGATCTCACGTCGGAGTTCGATTGCACCGCCCGCGCCTTGCGGTTCTATGAGGACGAGGGGCTGGTCGCGCCTGCCAGAATTGGACTGACAAGAGTCTATTCGAAACGCGACCGCGCGCGGCTCGCATGGATCATGCGGGCGAAAAACGTGGGTTTCAGTCTGACGGAAATCCGCGAAATGATCGACCTTTACGACCTCGATGATGGCCGGGTCGAGCAACGCCGCGTCACGATCGACCGTTGCCGCCGCCACGTCGCCAAGCTGAAGGCGCAGCGTGACGATATCGATTCCTCGATCAGCGAACTGACCGATTTCATCAAGCAGATCGAGCGCCTCGATCTGGACTCATCGGCTTCCTGAGCCGCCTGCGTTCACCCCCCGAACAAACCCTCGCAAAGGACACATTCATGCCCACCTACACCGCTCCGACGCGCGACACGCGGTTCATCGTCAATGAAATGCTCGATCTGGCCAGCTACGGCAATCTTCCGGGGTTCGAGAATGCATCGGCGGACATGATCGACACGGTAATCAACGAAGCGGGGAAATTCTGTGCGGAAGTCCTGCACCCGCTGAACCAGGTGGGCGACCGTGAAGGGTGCACTCGCAACGCCGATGGCAGCGTGACCACGCCCACCGGTTTCAAAAAAGCCTTCGAGCAGTACCGCGAATCGGGTTGGGGCACGATTGCCCAGCCCGAGGAATTCGGCGGGCAGGGTATGCCGCATGTCCTGGGCTTTGTGGTCGAGGAATTCATGGCTGCGTCCAATCAGGCCTTTGCCATGTATCCCGGCCTGACCGCGGGTGCGATTTCCGCGATTACTGCAAAGGGATCGGACGAGCAGAAGGAAATGTACCTTCCCAAGATGATCTCCGGCGAATGGACCGGCACCATGAACCTGACCGAGCCGCATTGCGGCACCGATCTGGGCATGATCCGCACCAAGGCGGAGCCGCAAGCGGACGGGTCCTATGCGATCACCGGCACCAAGATTTTCATCTCCGCCGGTGAACACGATATGTCGGAAAACATCATTCACCTGGTTCTGGCCAAGACTCCCGGTGCGCCCGACAGTTCCAAGGGCATTTCGCTGTTCATCGTCCCCAAGTTCCTGCCCGATGCCGATGGCAATCCCGGCGCGCGCAATGGCGTGATGTGCGGATCGATCGAAGAAAAGATGGGAATTCACGGCAATTCGACCTGCCTGATGAACTATGACAGTGCCACGGGCTGGATGGTCGGCGAAGAGAACAAGGGCCTCGCCGCC
Source organism: Allopontixanthobacter sp. (assembly GCF_034376665.1). Classification (NCBI taxonomy): domain Bacteria; kingdom Pseudomonadati; phylum Pseudomonadota; class Alphaproteobacteria; order Sphingomonadales; family Erythrobacteraceae; genus Allopontixanthobacter; species Allopontixanthobacter sp. Next base: position 38,963 of record NZ_JAXMJI010000055.1, read on the forward strand.
ATGTTCATCATGATGAATGCCGCCCGGCTCGGGGTGGGTATCCAGGGCCTCGCGCAGGCGGAGATTTCCTACCAGAATGCGGTGACCTACGCTTTGGACCGCCGCCAGGGCCGCGCCCTGACCGGTCCCGCCGATCCTCAGGCGCAGGCCGATCCGATCTTCGTCCACCCGGATGTCCGCCGGATGCTGATGGATGCCAAGGCGTTCACCGAAGGGATGCGGGCACTCGCGCTGTGGGGCGCGCTGCAAGTCGATCTGACTCACAAGGCGCAGACCGAGGAAGAGCGGGAGGAGGCCGACATGATCATCAGCCTGCTGACTCCGGTAATCAAGGGGTACGGCACCGACAAGGGTTATGACATCGCCAACAATATGCAGCAGGTTTACGGCGGTCATGGATACATCGCCGAATGGGGCATGGAGCAATTCGTCCGCGATTCGCGCATTGCAATGATCTATGAAGGCACCAACGGGGTGCAGGCGATGGATCTGTGCGGACGAAAACTGGCCCACAAGGGTGGCGCGGCGATCCAGGCATTCTTCAAGACGGTCGACGAGGAAATCGCCTCCGCCAAGGCCGACGAAACCCTGAAGCCGATTGCCGAAGCACTCGACAAGGCGCTGACCGACCAGAAAGCTGCGACAATGTGGTTCATGCAGCATGCGATGCAGAACCCCAATGATCTTGGTGCCGGCGCGCATCATTATATGCACATCATGGGCATCGTTTCGCTCGGCCTGATGTGGCTCCGGATGGCCAAGGTTGCTGCCGCCAGGCTGTCGCAGGGTACTGACGACAAGGCATTCTACGAAGCCAAGCTGACTACCGCGCGGTACTATGCCGACCGCTTCATTCCCGATGCCGGTGCGCTGCGCCGCAAGATCGAAAGCGGCGCTGCATCGATGATGGCGCTGGAAGCGGACGATTTCGCCACGGCGGCGTAATCGGCTCGATAGTCCAAAAGGAAAGGGCGTCCGCTGGTGTGGATGCCCTTTTTCTTTTGGTGAGAGTGCCGACTGCTATTCGGTTGGCAGGAAATCCGGGACGGAGAGATAGCGTTCACCGGTATCGTAATTGAAGCCGAGAATCCGCGTTCCCGGATCGAGGTCCGGAAGTTTCGCCTCAATTGCTGCCAGCGTGGCGCCGCTGGATATGCCGACCAGCAACCCTTCCTCGGTAGCCGAACGCCGCGCCATTTCCTTCGCCTTGTCCGCATCCACCTGGATCGAACCATCGATTGCCTGGGTGTGCAGATTGCCGGGAATGAAGCCCGCGCCGATGCCCTGGATCGGGTGGGGGCCGGGCTTGCCGCCGGAAATCACCGGGGAAAGCTCCGGCTCGACCGCGTAGGCCTTCATCTTCGGCCAGCGGCGCTTGAGCTCCTCCGCGCAGCCGGTCAGGTGGCCGCCGGTGCCGACGCCGGTAATCATCACATCGATCGGGTCCTCGGCGAAATCGCGGAGGATTTCCTGCGCTGTCGTGGACACATGAATGGCCACGTTGGCCGGGTTGTCGAATTGCTGGGGCATCCAAGCGCCTTCGGTTTGATCGACCAGCTCCTGCGCGCGTTCGATCGCGCCTTTCATGCCTTTCGCCTTGTCGGTCAGGTCGAATTTGGCACCGTAAGCCAGCATCAGTCGGCGGCGCTCGATCGACATCGATTCCGGCATAACCAGCAGCAGGGTATAGCCCTTGACCGCCGCCACCATCGCAAGACCTACCCCGGTGTTGCCGGAGGTCGGTTCGATGATTGTGCCGCCAGGTTTCAGCTCACCCGACTGCTCGGCAGCCTCGATCATCGACAGCGCAATGCGGTCCTTGATCGAGCCGCCCGGATTAGCCCGCTCTGACTTCATCCAGACCTCGTGATCCGGAAACATCCGCGACAGGCGGATGTGCGGAGTATTGCCGATGGTGGCAAGAACGGAGGCGGCTTTCATGATTTCTCTCCTTGCGGCGCTGTTTCCGGTTCGGCTTCCGGCCCTGTATGCAACAATTCGTCAGGCGGATCAAAGGTCCGCGTGGTTCGGAGCACGGGAAAGATCCGGCTCCAAATAGCCACCGTGAGGATCGCCCCGGCCCCGCCGGTCACCACTGCCAGCACTGGACCGATGAAGAAGGCGAGGGTTCCGGAAAAGAAATCGCCGAATTCGTTCGAGGCCGAAATCGTCATCAGCGACACCGACGAAACCCGGCCGCGCTTGTCGTCCGGGGTGTGCAGCTGGATCAGCGACTGCCGGATATAGACCGAGAACATGTCCGCCGCGCCGACGATGAACAGCATCGCCAGCGACAGCGGCATCGAAGTCGATACTCCGAAGATGATCGTGGCAACGCCGAATATCGCGACCGCCCACAGCATTTTGGGCCCGACGTGGGTTCTGAGCGGCCGAAAAGAGAAATAGAGCGCGGTCAGCGCGGCCCCCACCGCTGGCGCCGCCGCAAGCTGGCTGAGGCCGGGCGCGCCGACATCCAGAACGTCGCGGGCGTAAACCGGAAACAAGGCCGTCGCGCCTGCAAGAAACACGGCGAACAGGTCAAGCGTGATCGCGCCCAGCACCATCTTGTTGCGAACGACGTATTGCAGGCCGTCCACAATCTGTCCCACGGGCCGCTGCGCGCCGAGGATCGGGCTTTTGGGGACCTCACCAATCAGGCTGAGAGCGATGATCGAAACGGCAAACAACCCGCCTGCCACTGCATAGGGCAGGGCGGGTGCGATGACATAGAAATAGCCGCCGATGGCCGGGCCGACGATCATGCCCACTTGCCATGCAATCGAAGATAGCGCGATCGCGTTGGGCAAGATCGCCTTGGGCACCAGATTGGGGGCGAGGGCCGACAACGCCGGTCCGGCAAAGGCGCGTGCAATCCCGAGCAATATTGCAACGCCGAACAGGCTCAACAGCGTGATCATGCCGCACCACGTCAGCGCAGCGAGCAATCCGGCGCAGGCCATCTGCAGGCCGACCGTCATCCGGGCGACGGTTTTCCGGTTGAGGCGGTCCGCCGCAAGGCCCGAGAAGGGGGTCAGGACGAACAGCGGCAGGAATTGGAGCAGCCCGATGAGTGCGAGTTGGCCGGACGATTCGCCGACACTCATGCCGCTATCGCGTGCGATGTTGTAGGTCTGCCAGCCGATGATCAGCAGCATCGCATATTGCGCCAGCGTCATCGCCAGACGCGCGACCCAATAGGCGCGAAAGTTTGCAATCCGGAAGGGGGAACTCTGACCGCTCACGCGAGGGCCATGGCAGGCCCGCCAGGTAAATCCAAGCGGTCAGTTGCCGGAGCGCGACCCCGCCCCCGGATTTTCCGATCTTACCGGGTTTTGCGCAGACGCGGATTGGGCTGAAGAGTGTCGATGATCTGCATGAAATCATCGTACCGGATGATGCGTTCGAACTGGAACCCGGCGCGGTTGTCGAGCAGCCAGATAACATAGGCTTCGATCCGGCCCACGACCGGCAGGCGCACGATGACCCGGTCGCCGCGGGCAAGTTTCTCCCCGTCGTCCACCATGAAGCCATGCGCGGAGACATTGCTGATATGCAGCTTCATGTCCCCGTGGTCGCGGTGCTCCGCGATCACCGGAAAATCGACCGGATGACGCGTTGCCCTGCGCAGGTCAGTTACTGATAATTGTGCTCCGACAGTCAATGGACCTTGCCTTCCGTTCTTCTCTGGAAGGAGCGTTATGGAGCCAAAAGGCTGATATTTTGTAAAAGCCGATTGTCCTGAAATGACACGTTACGGCGCGTTTCCGACAGTTTCAGACTGTCAGAATGGCGTGCTTCTTCTTTCCGAGGCTCAGCTTTCGGCTCTCGCCGGGTGGGATCGTCAGCACGAAGGAGGGGTCGTCTATCACCGCATCGTCGATTTTAACGGCTCCTTCGGCGATCTTGCGTTTCGCCTCGCCGTTGGACTGCGTGAATCCCACCGCGGAGCAAATCGCGGCGATGCCCATGCCTTCCGTGCCCAGCGACAGGGTGGGCAGATCATCGCCCAACCCGCCACCCGCAAATGTCGCCGCAGCTGTCTCCGCCGCAGTCTTTGCCGCCGCAATTCCGCGCACCAGCCCCGTCACTTCGTTGGCGAGGATTACCTTGGCATCGTTGATTGCACTTCCTTCGAGACGCTCCAGCCGGGCGATTTCCTCCAGTGGCAGGTCCGTGAACAGCCGCAGGAACCGGCCGACGTCCCGGTCGTCCACGTTGCGCCAATATTGCCAGAAGTCGTAATTCGGCAGCTGCGCTTCGTTGAGCCACACGGCACCGGCAGCAGTCTTGCCCATCTTTGCGCCGTCTGCCGTGGTGAGCAGCGGCGTGGTCAGGCCGAAAACCTCCATCCCGTCCATCCGGCGGGTGAGTTCGATTCCGTTGACGATATTGCCCCATTGGTCGCTGCCGCCCATTTGCAACCGCGCGCCCATGGTCTGGGCGAGATGACGATAGTCATATCCCTGCAGGATCATGTAATTGAATTCCAGAAAGGTCATCGGCTGTTCGCGCTCGAGCCGCAATTTCACCGAATCGAATGTCAGCATCCGGTTGATGGTAAAATGCGTTCCGACCTTCTGCAGCATCTCGATATAGCCGAGCTGCTTCAGCCAGTCATGATTGTTGACCATGATTGCATCGGTCGGTCCGTCGCCGAAGGTTAGCAGCTTTTCGAATACAGTACGGATCGAAGCAATGTTCGCGTCGATGGTATCATCGTCCAGCATCTTGCGGCTTTCGTCCCGCCCGGTGGGATCACCAATCCGCGTGGTCCCGCCGCCCATCAGGACGATCGGCTTGTGCCCGGCCTGCTGCAGGCGGCGCAGCATCATGATCTGCACCAGGCTGCCGATGTGCAGCGAGGGCGCGGTGGCGTCGAAGCCGATATACCCCGGCACGACTTGCTTCGCGGCCAGAGCATCCAGGCCCTTGGCATCGGTCGCCTGATGGATATAGCCACGCTCGGAAAGCAGGCGCATGAGATCGGAGCGGAATTCGGTCATGGCCGCGCGGCTAGCACAGGGGATGCGGAATCGAAAAGCACCAACTTGTCCCCCATCCGGCACACAAGCCACGGTCGGTAAGCGGGGTAGCGGTGGGGATCCTATCGCATGACCGCAACTGGCTGGGCCTGCGCTGGACGGTCACGGGCGCGCAGAAGGTAATCGTTCCGCCGTTCCGCAGGCGCGGGCGCGCTGATGGTCTGTGGCAGACAACGTGTTTCGAGCTGTTCCTGAAAGAGCCGGACACCGGGCGTTATACCGAATTCAACCTCTCGCCATCTTCGCAATGGGCGGCCTATGATTTCGAAGACTATCGCGGCAAACCGGAGGGCCGACCAGTCCCGCGCGATCTGCAGGCCACCTACCGACCGGGCGGCAAGACGTCGATATTCGACGGATATATCCCCTCTGCGGCGCTGCCCCGATTGCCCGCTGCCATGGCGCTCACTGCGGTGATCGAGGAGACCGGCGGCGTCAAAAGCTATTGGTCGCTTTGCCATTCCGGAAGCGCACCTGATTTCCACGATCCCGCTTGCTTCACCGCCACGCTTGCGGCACCGGAGAACCCATGAAATTCGGTATCGATCGCCTGCTCGCATCCCCTGAACTGCTCGCCGAATTGTCCGGCAGGCGCGTTGCACTGGTGGCGCATCCGGCGTCGGTGACGGCGGACCTCACCCATTCGCTCGACGCGCTGATTGCGGCAGGGGTCAATGTCACGAGCGCCTTCGGGCCGCAGCACGGACTGAAGGGGGACAAGCAGGACAACATGGTCGAAACGCGTGACGAGACCGACCCGGTCTACGGCATCCCCGTGTTCAGCCTCTACGGCGAGGTTCGCCGGCCCAGCGGGCAGATGATGTCGAGCGCCGATGTGTTCCTGTTCGACCTGCAGGATCTCGGCTGCCGGATCTATACGTTTGTCACTACTTTGCTGTATCTGCTTGAAGAGGCTGTCAAACATGGCAAGACCGTGTGGGTTCTCGACCGGCCCAATCCCGCGGGCCGCCCGGTGGAGGGTACGTTGCTGGTGCCGGGTCAGGAGAGCTTCGTCGGCGCGGGTCCGATGCCGATGCGGCACGGGCTGACCATGGGCGAAATGGGCCATTGGTTCATCGAGCATTTTGGCCTCGATCTGGATTACCGCGTGGTCGAAATGGAGGGTTGGAATCCGGAGGGTCCCGGTTGCGGCTGGCCCGAAGGCCGCGTCTGGATCAATCCGAGTCCCAACGCCGCGAACGTGAATATGGCGCGCGCCTATGCCGGTACGGTCATGCTCGAAGGCACCACCCTCAGCGAAGGCCGGGGCACGACCCGACCCTTAGAGGTGTTGTTCGGCGCACCCGATGTCGACGCCGCCGCGGTGCACCGCGAAATGCAACGCCTCGCCCCCGAATGGCTCCGCGGCTGCAAACTGCGCGAGTGCCATTTCGAACCGACCTTCCACAAACACGCAGGAACGCTGTGCAACGCCTTGATGATCCACGCGGAAGGTCCTTTCTACGACCACGCCGCGTTCCGCCCGTGGCGGTTGCAGGCGCTCGCCTTCAAGGCAATCCGCAGTGTCTATCCAAACTATGATCTATGGCGCGATTTCCCCTACGAATACGAGCTGGAACGGCTCGCGATCGACGTGATTAACGGCGGTCCAGGCCTGCGCGAATGGGTCGATGATCCGGCGCAGGAACCTGGCGATCTACAGGCGTTGGCGGCGGCTGACGAGGTGGCATGGCTCGGGGCGGTGGAGCAGCACAAGCTCTATTGAAGGTCCAAGCCATAGCTTCCCGGTTTACCCCGCCTTCCGGCTCAACTCCCGCATCGCATCATCCAGACCGTCCAGTGTCAGCGGATACATCCTGTCGCCGGCCAATTGCTTGAGCATCTTGGTCGATTGCGAGTAATTCCACTGGTTTTCCGGGACCGGATTCAGCCAGACGGTGGCGGGATAGGTGTTTGTCACCCGTTTCATCCACACCGCGCCGGCTTCCTCGTTCATGTGTTCGACGCTGCCGCCCTGGTGGGTGATTTCATAGGGGCTCATGGCGGCATCGCCGACGAAGATGATCTTGTAGTCGTGACCGTATTTGTGGAGGATATCCCAGGTCTTGGTCCGTTCGGCCCAGCGGCGGCGGTTGTCTTTCCATACGCCTTCATACAGGCAGTTGTGGAAATAGAAAAATTCCAGATTTTTAAATTCGCTATTAGCCGCACTGAACAATTCTTCGACGACCTTGATGAACGGGTCCATCGATCCGCCGACATCGAGGAACAGCAGCAGCTTGACCGCATTGTGCCGTTCGGGGCGCATATGGATGTCGAGCCAACCCTGCTTGGCGGTGCCTTCGATCGTCGCATCGAGATCGAGCTCGTCCGCCGAGCCTTCGCGGGCGAAGCGGCGGAGGCGGCGTAGAGCCATCTTGATGTTGCGGGTGCCGAGTTCGCGCGTGTTGTCGAGGTTCTTGAAGTCCCGCTTTTCCCACACCTTGATGGCGCGCTTGTGCTTGCTCTCGCCGCCGATCCGTACGCCTTCGGGATTGTAGCCCGAATTGCCGAACGGGCTGGTGCCCCCGGTGCCGACCCATTTGTTGCCGCCCTGGTGGCGCTTTTCCTGTTCCTCCAGCCGCTTCTTCAGTGTCTCCATGATCTCGTCCCAATCGCCGAGCGACTTGATCGCTTCCATTTCCTCGGGCGAGAGGAATTTTTCCGCGACGGCTTTCAGCCAGTCTTCGGGCACTTCGACGGGGTTCTGGCCGTAATCGCTGATGATCCCCTTGAAGACCTTGTCAACACCTGATCAAACCGGTCGAGCAGACCTTCGTCCTTCACGAAAGTGGCGCGGCTGAGGTAATAGAACGCCTCAGGCGTCTGCTCGATAACATCCCTGTCCAGCGCTTCCAGCAGAGTCAGATGTTCCTTGAAGGAAGCCTTGATCCCCGCCGCGCGCAGCTCGTCTACGAAATCGAAAAACATGCGCCGTCCCTATCCTGCCTCCGGCTCCGGCGCCAGAGGGCTGTTGGCGGACGGCCGGTGAACCCGGTGCACCGCCGCGACCAGCACGAAGGAGATATACATCAGCAGGTACCATGCGCCGAGCTTGCCGTAGGATACCATCGCCCAACCGTCTGCCTGATCGGGATAAGTCCAGGCGCGGGCGAAGGTGGCGATGTTTTCCGCCAGCCAGATGAACACCGCAACCAGGAACCAGCCCAGCAGCAACGGCATCCACCGGTCATTGCGCCAGACACGAAAATATATCCTTGTCCGCAGATGCAGCGCGCCAAGGATGGCGAACAGGCCCAGGCGCACGTCGATCAGGTAATGGTGCGCGAAGAAATTCACGTAAATCGCGGCAGCCAGGACGCAGGTTGTCCAGGCCGGCGGATATGCGGTGAACCGAAAATCGAAAATCCGCCACACCCGCGCGATATAGCTGCCGACGGCGGCGTACATGAAGCCGGAAAACAGCGGAACATTGCCGATCCGGAGATAACTCGCCTCGGGATATTCCCATGATCCGGCGTAGGTCTTGAACACTTCCATGATCGTCCCGACCACGTGAAATACGAGAATTACCTTGGCCTCGTTCAGGGTTTCCAGCCGGAAAACGAGCATCGCGACCTGAATCGCAAGCGCTGCCAGCGTCAGGAAATCGTAGCGGGGCAGCACGGCGTCGCCGGGATAGAGCAGATGGGTTGCCATCAGCAGCGCCAGCATCAGCCCGCCGAACAGGCAGGCCCAGGCCTGTTTGAACCCGAACAGCAGGAATTCGTAGATCCATGACGGCCAACCGCGAGGCGGGCTATAGGTCTCGAGCCGAGCACGGATACCGGCGAACCGCGTCGCCGCGGCGCTGATTTCGGGGTCGGGGCTGGTCCGGGGCATCTGCTGTTCCGCGCAGGTGGAAAGGTCGAATGCCTCCTAAGCACGAATCGGGCGGCAATTGGCACTACAATTTAACCCCTTCGAGACAATCTTAAGATGATGGTAACCCTGATCCGGTTACAGCCGCGGCGCACAGATTAGGGGCCGCAATCAATGAAGCATGAGACTTTCGGCAATGTTCTTCCGGGTTCGATCGACCTGATACCGGAAAGTTGCGGCGAGGTTACCGTCGGGTGTTCCGACGTGGCCGGGATCGTTCAGTCGGTGATCCACTCCTCGGAAAAGCTGCGCGCCGAACACGGTGCCTTGCAGGGAACCGTAGCCGAATTGGAAGCGGACCAGCGCAAGGTCTCCGAAGCCAGCGACGAAGCGCGGCTGCTGTCCGAACGTGCGATCGAGCGGCTAGGGCAGGGGACGGAGATGATCCAGACCTCGCTAGGGCGCATTTCCGACCTTCTCGACCTGGTCGACACACTGTCCCAGCACGTCACCGGCTTTGCCGCGGCCATGGAACAGGTGCGGCGCTGTGCGCAGGATATCGACCAGATCGCCGAGACAACCAACATTCTCGCGCTCAATGCCACCATCGAGGCCATGCGGGCGGGCGATGCCGGGCGAACCTTCGCCGTGGTCGCCAGCGAAGTCAAAGGCCTCGCCAACGATACCCGCAAGGCCACCGAAGAAATCGGCCGCACCATCGACACGCTCGGCGGCGAGGCGGAACGCGTGATCGCGCAGATCGAAAACGGCGCCGAGGCGAGCCGCGATGCGAAAAGCTCCGTCGTCCAGATCGAACAGACCATCAACGGGGTCGCCGAACTGGTCGAGGAAGTGGACCGGCAGAACGATCAGATCGCACGATCGACCAGCACCATCAGCGGTCATGTCCACCGGGTGCAGGACGTACTCGATAGCTTCGACACTGCCGCGCGCCACAACGAAGACCAATTGCAGACCGCCCACCGGCGGATGAACGAGCTGGAACTTACCGCCAGCGAAATGTTCGACGGGATCGTGAAAGCCGGACTGTCCCCCAAGGACAGTGAAGTGGTCGAGCGCGCGCAAGCCGTCGCGAATGAAATTGCGGAGCGGGCGGAAGCAGCGCTGGCAGACGGAAAACTTTCAGAAAGCGATCTGTTCGACCAGAACTACCAGAGTGTCGCGGGCAGCAACCCGCCGCGTTTCCGCACCGGTCTGAGCGATTGGGCCGACCAGAACTGGCGGCCAGTGCTTGACCGGATTTCGGCGCAAGGTGCACCGATCCGGATGTGTTCGCAGGCCGACATGAAGGGCTTTCTGCCCACCCACGTTACCGCCCATTCGCGCCAGCCAACCGGCGAACTGGCGCATGATACAGAATTCTGCCGCAACGGCCGGATCCTGTTCGACGCGCTGGATGCGAAGGCAAAGCGCAGCACCGCGCCCTATATGATGGCGGTGTACCGGCAGGAAGGCGACGGCCAGCAGTATATGGTCGTGCGCAATGTCTATGTGCCGCTGTTCATCAACGGCCGGCGCTGGGGCGACTTCGAGCTGGCCTATTCATTCGAGGACTGATCCCGAGATCGGCTTCCGCGCCTAGCCGCCCTGGCGGCGGGCCATGAAGGCAAGCCGTTCGAACAGCATCACGTCCTGCTCGTTTTTCAGCAGCGCGCCGTGCATCGGCGGGATCGCCTTGGCCGGGTCACGGTCCTGCAGAACTTCCAGCGGCATATCCTCGTTCAGCAGCAGCTTGAGCCAATCGAGCAATTCGGACGTGCTGGGTTTTTTCTTGAGTCCTGGAACTTCGCGAATTTCATAGAAGATATCCATCGCCTTGGTGACGAGGATCTTCTGGATATCGGGAAAATGGACGTCGATGATTTCCCGCATTGTGTCGCGGTCGGGAAACTTGATGTAATGGAAGAAACAGCGGCGCAGGAATGCGTCCGGCAGTTCCTTTTCATTGTTCGAAGTGATGATCATGATCGGGCGTTCCTTCGCCTCGATCCGCTCCTTCGTTTCGTAAACGTCGAAGCTCATCCGGTCGAGTTCCTGCAGTAGATCGTTGGGAAACTCGATATCCGCCTTGTCAATTTCGTCGATCAGCAGCACCGGCAATTCGGGGCTGGTGAAAGCCTCCCACAATTTGCCTTTCTTGATGTAGTTCGAAATATCGTGGACCCGCTGTTCACCAAGCTGGCCGTCCCGCAGCCGCGCAACCGCGTCATATTCGTACAGGCCCTGCTGCGCCTTGGTAGTGGACTTGATATTCCACTCGATCAGCGGTGCGCCCATTGCCTTGGCCACTTCATGGGCCAGAACCGTCTTGCCGGTGCCGGGT
>NZ_JAXMJI010000056.1:0-7908 GCF_034376665.1 Allopontixanthobacter sp.
ACCTAAATCTTGTGGACGAGGGATCTTTCGCCAAATCTTTATTAAGGCATGCCGGCCTTTGCACAGTCAGCATCTTCTATCAGCTTCCAAGAGTTGTAGTTGGCCTCATCTTTGGCTTGAAGATAGGAGGCGGCAACGAGCCCCGCTTGCACACAGATTTGGATTAGATCCCCCTGACGTTTGGCGATGTCATATTGATCAGTAGCATCCTGCGCTACCTGTTTGTGAATGTCTTGCATTTGTTGATCGACCAGTTGATCGCAGCCGCCAAGAACCAATGCTGCTATTGCAAATAATAGAGCTTTAGCCACTATTGCCTCCTTATATTATCGATCTGAAATGCTTGCATAATCGACAGTGGATATCCACCCTGGGCCATTTCTTAGCTTGGGATAAATCCCCCAACGCAAAGCGTGTCTGGTCCGCGGACTTTAACCAGCGCTTAGAGGTTACATGATTTTGGCTCAACCAGCGGCACCTTTCCTACCTCGTGACCTTTCGTTATCGCCACCCGCATGATCAGACAGTCGCTCCAGGACCGAATCCCTGCAAATGAAATTTACGCTCTACTGCCCGGTCCTTTTAATTTCCTCCAGGGCCGAACCTGTCACCCTCCCACGTCCAAACCTGCAGAATCCCGGCCCTCCGAAACGGGTGACACCAAATGTTGGATGTGTCACCTTTGTAACCCTACCGGCCCCGTCCACAGCTAAGCGGGCTAGCGGCTTGCGGCCTGCGGCCCCCGTTACCATATTGCTGCCAAGCGAAAAGCGGCCCTGTGCCGCGCATCAACCGGATATGAAATCATGAGCCTTCTCCCCCTTCTTCCCTTGCGCGATATCGTGGTGTTTCCAGGCATGGTCGTGCCGCTTTTCGTCGGCCGCGACAAATCCGTGGCCGCGCTGGAAGCGGCGATGGAAGGTAACAAGGACATCTTCCTGCTCGCGCAGCTGGACCCCGGCTGCGACGATCCGGAGCGGGACGATTTGTATGATACCGGCGTGGTCGCGCAGGTGCTGCAATTGCTGAAACTGCCTGATGGCACGGTGCGTGTGCTGGTCGAAGGCACCGCGCGGGCGCAGCTCGAACGCCTCCGGCCGGAAGGCGAATTCGTGGTTGCCGAAGTGACCATGAGCGAACCCGAAACCGTTTCCGGCAACGAGATCACCGCGATGATGCGCAGTGTGGTCGAGCAATTCGGCGAATATGCGAAACTCAACAAGAAGCTGGGTGAGGGCGCGGGCGATGATCTGGGGGAGATCGACGATGCCGGCGCGCTGGCCGATGCCATCGCCGCATCGATCAACACCAAGGTTTCCGACAAGCAGGCGCTGCTGACCGAGCCGGACCCGCGCAAGCGGCTGGAAATGGTCATGTCCTTCATGGAAGGCGAATTGTCCGTGCTGCAGGTCGAACGCAAGATCCGCGGCCGCGTGAAGCGCCAGATGGAGAAGACCCAGCGCGAATATTACCTCAACGAACAGATGAAGGCGATCCAGAACGAACTGGGCGGCGAGGGTGAAGACGGCGATGAAATGGCCGAGCTTCAGAAGAAGATCGACACGCTGAAAATGTCGAAGGAAGCCAAGGCCAAGGCGCAGTCGGAGCTGAAAAAGCTCAAGGGCATGCAGCCGATGAGCGCCGAAGCGACCGTGATCCGCAATTATCTCGACGTGCTGCTCGGCCTGCCGTGGGGCAAGAAATCGAAGCTGACGAAGGACATCAAGAAGGCGCAGGAAATCCTCGACGAGGATCATTACGCACTCGACAAGGTCAAGGACCGGATCGTCGAATATCTGGCGGTGCAGGCGCGGACCAACAAGCTTAAAGGTCCGATCCTGTGCCTCGTTGGCCCTCCCGGGGTCGGCAAGACAAGCCTGGGCAAATCGATCGCCCGCGCGACGGGGCGCGAATTCGTGCGCCAGTCCTTGGGCGGCGTGCGCGACGAAGCGGAAATCCGCGGCCACCGGCGCACCTATATCGGTTCGCTGCCGGGCAAGATCGTGACCAATCTGAAGAAGGCCGGCACGTCGAACCCGCTGTTCCTGCTGGATGAGATCGACAAACTGGGCCAGGATTTCCGCGGCGATCCGGCATCCGCGCTGCTCGAAGTGCTCGATCCGGAACAGAATTCGAAATTCCAGGACCATTATCTGGAACTCGATCTCGACCTGTCCGACATCATGTTCGTGACCACCGCCAACAGCCTCAATCTGCCGCAGGCACTGCTCGACCGGATGGAGATCATCCGGCTGGAAGGCTATACGGAAGACGAGAAGGTCGAGATTGCCCAGCGCCACCTGATCGCGAAACAGGTTGAAGCGCATGGCTTGACCGAAGGCGAATTCGAACTGACCGAAGAGGCGCTGCGTGACCTGATCCGTTATTACACCCGCGAAGCCGGGGTGCGGACGCTGGAACGCGAGATTGCCCGTCTGGCACGCAAGAGCCTGCGCAAGATCCTCGAGAAGGACGTCACCAGCGTCACCGTGACGCCGGAAAATCTCGGCGATTTTGCCGGAGTGCGCAAGTTCAAGCACGGGGTGAGCGAAGAAGAGGCGGAGATCGGCCTGGTCACCGGCCTTGCGTGGACCGAAGTGGGCGGCGAATTGCTTTCCATCGAAAGCGTCACCACGCCGGGCAAGGGCGAGGTCAAGACCACCGGCAAGCTGGGCGACGTCATGAACGAAAGCGTCGCGGCGGCGTTCAGCTTCGTGAAATCGCGTGCGCCCGCCTATGGGATCAAGCCGTCGATCTTCCAGCGCAAGAACATCCATATCCACTTGCCCGAAGGCGCGGTTCCGAAAGACGGGCCGAGCGCGGGCGTGGGCATGGTGACCTCGATCGTGTCGACTCTGACGGGTATCGCGGTGCGGCCGGACGTGGCTATGACCGGCGAGGTTACGCTGCGAGGCCGGGTGCTGCCGATCGGCGGGCTCAAGGAGAAACTGCTCGCGGCGCTGCGCGGCGGGATCAAGATCGTGATAATCCCGGAAGAAAACGTCAAGGATCTCGCCGAGATTCCGGAGAACGTGAAGGCTGGGCTGGAAATCATTCCGGTGGGTCATGTCGACCGCGTGCTGGAGATTGCCCTCACGGCAATCCCGGCGCCGATCGAATGGACCGAGGCCGATGATCTGGCCAGCCAGCCAGGCGCTTCGGCAGCGGTGGGCGCGGTTACGCCAACAGCCCATTGATTTTGCTGCGCTGCAGCGAATCGGGGCGGCACCGGATCAACCGCTTCCCCAAGGGTCGGGCATATGGTGGCGTCTTTTCCGGCAGTTCGGCGCAAAATCGGAGAATTTATCGCAATTCAGCGGTCTCCGCCCCGAATTGCCTTTGACAGCAGCGGGAAAAATCCCTTCAATCGCCGATCTTCGAAGGGGCGAATCTCAATAATCGTTTCAGCAGGGTATAGGGGTTTTCATAAATGAACAAAAACGATCTGATCAGCGCGGTTGCCGATTCCAGTGGCTTGTCCAAGAGTGACTCCGCCAGCGCGGTCGAGGGCGTATTCGATGCGATCACAAAATCGCTGTCCGGCGGCGACGAAGTGCGCCTGGTAGGTTTTGGAACGTTTTCCGTCGCCAAGCGCAAGGCCTCGACCGGCCGCAACCCGCGTACCGGCGAACCGATGACCATCAAGGCGTCGAACCAGCCCAAGTTCAAGGCGGGCAAGGGTCTCAAGGACGCCGTCAACTAAGGATCGTTCGCTGTTGCCGGCGTGGCCCTGACCGGGCGGGCGCTTTACACAGCAGCACCGCCAAAAAGAAGCCGCGCTTGCCAGGCAGGCGCGGCTTCTTGTTGCCGCGGTCGGGCGCTCAGGGGGCGAGCCGGATGAGAGCGGTCGGCGCGGTCTGCGTGCGCTTGTTGATCGACCATTCGAGCACCTTGCCAGCGGTTGTATCGACCGGGCCCTCGTCGGTGTTGTTGGCCAGCACCTCGCCGTCGGTCACGATCCGGAAGGTACCGTCAAGTTCGGGGACCTTCGGCATCCCATCCTCGCCGCCAGTTTCCCTTCTCGAAACCACCCCGGCCATCCCGGCCATTATGCTGTGGAAGGCGTTACCGCCGGATTGGGCTGAGAAACCGGGCGCGTCGACCCGCACCGTCCCGCCCTCGCGGTTGGCGACGAGAACGAAGAAGTTGGACATCGAAAAGCCCTCAATCGTTGGAAACTGGAAATCGTGATCGAGGCGTCCCTCGATCCTGAATTCCACCAGAAACAATCCGCCGCCCTTATATTCGACAGCTTTCCAGCCCTTCTGCCGGCGCAGACGGTTGGCAAGTTCCTCCGCTGCGCCCGGATCCGCCGGATCAATGCCGCCGAGCATCGCGCTCATCATCTCGGCATCTTTCTTCTGCGACTTGATCCGCTGGTCCCGATCCGCCTGCCACTCTCGCTTCTGCACCGCGATTTCGTCGGCGGTACAGGTCCGCTCCTCAAATTCCTCGTCGGAATAGCAGGGTTGCTCGATGAACTCCTGATCCGACAATTCGGCCTTGTTGCCCATTTCCGCCAATTTGCTGAGGGCAAGGAGATATATCTCCCCGCTGTAGGAGTAGGCAAAAGCCCCGCCGTTCCTCAGGTCGAGCTGCGATGTGAACTTGCCCGGCGAGAGCAAACATCCCGTGAGCAGCATCGCCATCACCGCTGCGAAAGCGCCCGCGCCCAGCCGCTTGATCGAAAAATCCCCCTGCATAATTTCCCCCCTGATCCCCTAATCGCCCCGTGTAGCAACAGCATAAAGCGCAATTGCGGCGGCATTGGAAACATTTAAGCTCTCGATCGCGTCGCCAATCGGCAAGCGGGCGAGGGCATCGCAGTGGCCGGCGATGTTCTGCCGCATTCCGTCACCCTCTGCGCCAAGGACCAGCGCGACAGGCCCGGTCGGGAGCGCCTGGCCCAAGGTCGCTTCGGCGTCACCGGTCAGCCCGATCCGCCAGTACCCGGCCTCCGCCATCTGCTCCATTGCCCGCGCCAGGTTCACCACCCGCACCCACGGCACCACTTCGAGCGCGCCGGACGCGGATTTGGCGACCACGCCTGATTCCGGCGGGGCATGGCGGTCCTGCGTCACAATCGCTGCGGCACCGAACGCCGCCGCCGAGCGCAGGATCGCGCCGACATTGTGGGGATCGGTTACCTGGTCCAGCACCACGATCACTCGCCCGTCGGCCGAATTCAGTACTTCATCGAGGCCTACCTCTTCCAGTGGCGCGCATTCGAGAACCAGCCCCTGATGCGGCGTATCGCGGGTAACCAGCCGCGCAAGGTCGGCTGCCTGGGCGTATTCTACGGTGAAGCCCTCGGGCAGTTCGCCGCCTAGTCCGGCAATAGCTTCGCGCGTGGCCCACAATTTGCGGTGCGAACGTTCGGGGTTCATCAGCGCGGCCTCGACTGCATGATGCCCCCACAGGCGCACCTGACCGGTGCTGGCGCGCCCGCTGCCTCGGCCGCCCTGCATCCTGCCGGCACGGCCGCGCAAGGCCCGCTTGCGCTCTGGATTGGGGCCGGATTTTCGGTCAGTCATTGCGGGAGGCTCCGTGAAAGGCTTGTTGTCGCCGCGCCATGCCAGTCGCCCCATTGACAGGCAAGCGCCGCTTCGCCATTGGGGCGCCTCTCGGCCTGATGGCTCCGGAAACGGCGCCGCCAATCGCGCGGTCAATCCGCAGCTGGCAAGCAAGTGGACAGGTGGCCGAGTGGTTAAAGGCAGCAGACTGTAAATCTGCCCGCGCAAGCGTACGCTGGTTCGAATCCAGCCCTGTCCACCACTTGCCTTATATTTCATAATGGTTTCAGTCTCTTAATCATCGCCGTTGGCGAACTTGGACTCAACGTTCGCCATCGCTGGTGCTGCCATCGCTTCTTGGTCAGCCTCTCGTGCGTAATACTCGAAAAACTTATCTGTCTTGTGCCCCGTAATCGCGCGGCCTTGCAGGCTGGTCGCACCCGACTCGGCCAGGCGACGGCTTGCCGCCTTGCGCAATCCGTGCGGTGTACAGTGTGGTATGCCGGCCGCAGCGCACGCCCGCTGAAACCAGTTGTAAAAGCTTGCGCCGCTCGAATAGGGCTGGCCGCGTTCGGTCACCAGATATGTAAGCGTCCCGCTGTCCACTGAATCCAACGCCTGGGCGAGGGTTCTCGAGATAGGAATGATGGTCGCGCTGTTGTTCTTTGAATGATGCAGGTGCAGCTTATCGCCGCGTCTGTGCTGACGTCCCACCAGGATCATGTCGGATCGGCGAAGTGCACCCCAAAGCAGCAATTCCTTAGCGAGCCGCTGGCGGGTTCCGAACGGCCACTGACGATCGAATGCCGCTAGCTCTTTTTCGGTCCACGTATGGTAGCCTTTACCCGCAGGATAGGCATCTGTAGCATCGACCGGGTTGTCAATCCGCCACCCCAATTTGATTGCGTGCCTGTGAAGCCGTGAAAGCGTTTTCCTGAGATTGTTTGCAGCTGCGGGTGTCGCTGCCATTGTTCCTAGCTTTGCATCGATCGCCGCCGCATTAACCTTGCGCGCGTCCTTCGTGCCATTCTTGGCCCTGAAGCGCTCTATAATGCCGCGGTAGGTCTGCTGACTGCTGGGCTGCATCGCCTGCCACTTCTGCGATCGGTAGAAGCTGGCTATCAACGCATCGTAAGTGAAGGGTTTGGCGCGAAGGATCTCGGGTTTATCGGCAGATTTTGCTGCCTCATATTCTTGCCGAAATTCCTCAGTGCCCGGGGCATGACGAAAGTGGTAGACCGGTAGTCCTTTCTTACGGAACCGATACCGCTTTTTGCCGTGGCGATCCCGGTATTCGGTCACGTTCTCAGGGAGCCAGCGGCGGACCATCAGTCCAACTCGACGTCGGATGCGGAATAGCTCGCAGATAATCCGCCATTGGGCTGAAAGAATATTTCTAAGCCGTCTCGCGTCAGCTTCACGCGCTGGGGCTGCAAACCAGCCTTACGCACTGCCGCGAACAGACGTTCTTGGTCGGCTTGAGTGATGAGGGCCGGAGCGCTCATTACGCCTTCACCTGCAGACGGGAATAACAACCGGCGATGATCGCGCGGCCATCGATACGTAACTCAGATAACTGGCCCTGCTGCCCTTTGATCGCCGCGATCACCCGCTGGTCCTTTTCTTCGTCGTAGACATTCCAAGCCCCCCGATCTTCTTGGAGAACTACGACGAAGCGGGGACCCTCGAATTTGTCGGCTGCATCATCATCCCATACAGAAACGTTGTAGCAGCCCAGAAAGACTAGACCCGCTTCGGTAGCTTGCGGAACCTTCGCGCCCCACCGGATAAGTTCGACAGCAAAACCCAGAACTACGATATCGCGGAATGAAAATTCCCGCCACTTTCCAGCCTCCCGGCCGGTCGGCAACCAAAGATCGTCGTACCGCGCGAGCCAGTTCCGTAACTGACCTTCCGTCAAACCTGCAGCCTTTGCGGCTTCGCCAAACTTATAGGTATCCATGAAGCGCTCCATATCAGGCGATACGTTTAGCGAGGCTTTCGCGGATTGGCAATACCGTATCAACCGATATTGTTTAAAGGGGGCAACTCATCATCTTCGGCATCATCTGGATCGCCGACAGACCAATCATTGCCAAACGTGCCGAACGCACCGGGCCGATCGTCATACGCCTCGCAGCAATCGACATTATCTTCTTCGTGATCCGGATTACCGTCCGTCGCATCGAGAACCGCAAGCAGCTGTTCGATCATGTCTTCTACCTGGTCACGCGTTTCCAGTTTCGGAAAGGTGCCTGCGGCGATAGCGTTGGAAAGGTTGAAGCGGGCGAAAAGCTCGGCTTCCTGCCCGGCGATCTGGGCCAGAAGGTGGACCCGTACCTGCGCCCGCTGTACGACGCGCTGTATGACCTGATGGGTGCGGAGAAGGTGCAAA
>NZ_JAXMJI010000057.1:0-4577 GCF_034376665.1 Allopontixanthobacter sp.
GTCGATCTGGTCTTTCGAAATGCCAGCATCCGCCAGCGCTTTCTTGCACGGGTCAAGCGTGCGCTGGATCAGCGCATTGACCATCTTTTCCAGATCAGCGCGGGTGATGGTTTCCACCAGATGCAACGGGGTGGTGCTGCCACCTTCCATGCGTGCGGTGATGAACGGCAGGTTGATTTCGGTCGAAGCGGCGCTCGACAGTTCAATCTTGGCCTTTTCGGCAGCTTCTTTCAGACGCTGAAGCGCGAGCTTGTCGGTCTTCAGGTCCATATTTTCCTTCTTCTTGAAGGAATCCGCCAGGAACTCGACAATCGCGTTGTCGAAATCTTCGCCGCCGAGGAAGGTGTCGCCGTTGGTCGACTTCACTTCGAACACGCCGTCCCCGATTTCGAGGATCGAGATATCGACAGTGACGCCGCCAAGGTCATAAACCTCGATCGTCTTGCCTTCGTCCTTGTCCATGCCATAGGCGAGCGCGGCCGCAGTCGGCTCGTTGATGATCCGCAGCACTTCAAGTCCGGCGATCTGGCCGGCATCCTTGGTGGCCTGACGCTGGGCGTCGTTGAAATAGGCGGGAACGGTAATCACGGCCTGGGTGACGGTTTCGCCAAGATAGCTCTCGGCCGTTTCCTTCATCTTTTGCAGGATGAAGGCCGATACCTGGCTGGGCGAGTATTTCTCGCTCGAGGCTTCGACCCATGCGTCGCCGTTCTTGCCCTTGACGATCTTGTAGGGGACGAGATCCATGTCCTTCTTGGTCATGGGATCATCGAACCGGCGCCCGATCAGGCGCTTGATCGCGAACAATGTGTTGTCGGGATTGGTGACCGCCTGGCGCTTGGCCGGCTGGCCGATCAGGCGTTCGTTGTCCTTGGTGAAGGCAACGATCGAAGGCGTCGTGCGCGCACCTTCGGAATTCTCGATCACCTTGGGCTTGCCGCCATCCATGACAGCAACACAGGAATTGGTTGTACCGAGATCGATACCGATAACTTTAGCCATGGTTTCCCCATCTAGTTCAATAATTGGACGTCACCTGTGTGCTTCCCGTAAACGGCGAAACAGCTCGGCAACTCGGAAATGCAAACCTGGGTGTCAGGTTCGATACTTGAATACTATGGCCGGGATATAGGTGCGGTTTTTGTTGGCACAAGGGATTGACGCAGCTACTCCCCGCCCATGTTCCGGGGGCAAATGTGTAGCCGCGAACGACAGGGAGAAGACCGCATGACGAGATCGTTTTTTGCAGCACTGGCGCTGACGAGTGCCACCTTCGCGCTCGGCGCGTGCGGCGGCGATGCACCGCAAGAGGCAGCAGCGCCCGACGCGGTGCCGGGTCTGTCGGTCGCCAACGCCCGCATGGTGCTCGCCGCGGTAGAGGGTAATCCGGCGGCGATCTATCTCGATCTGACCTATGAAGGCGACAAGAATGTTGCCCTGAACCGCGTGGCGGTGGACGGCGCGGAAAGCGCGGTGATGCATGAAATGGGCGAGTGGGACGGCGGCGTGCAGATGATGGAAATGCTCCCCATCGTGCTCAAGAAGGGCGACACGGTGAAGTTCGAACCGGGCGCGAAGCACATCATGGTGACAGGGGTTTCACCCGAACTGCAGGCCGGGGGCTCGACCGAGGCAACTCTCATCATCGCGGGCGGCGACAAGATCAGCTTTCCTGTTGAAATTCGCGGTGCCGGCGAAGACCGGTGACGCAAGCGGCCGCTTCGTGCCCCGTGGGCGGGGAGCGGCCACTTACTGCGGAAGAAATTGCTCTCGCCCGGACAATTTTCGGTGATGCGATCGACTATGCGCCGGTTCGTGTGCGGCGGCGAAAGTGGTTCCCTTTCCAGCCGAAGCGGACCGTAATGGCTCCGCGCGGACATCTCCATTTCCATCCGGGCGGAACGGCCTATTGCGATGATTTTTCGGCGCAAGGCTTGGCCCGACAAGGGCTGTTCCTTCATGAAATGACCCATGTCTGGCAAACGCAGACCAAAGGATCTTGGTATCTGGTTTTGAATCGCATGCCCTGGTCGCGGTATGATTATAGCCTCAAGCCGGGCTGGACACTGGAGCGCTACGGCATCGAGCAGCAGGCCGAGATAATCAAGCACGCCTTCCTGCTCAGGCGCGGCATCAAACTGGCCGGGGTAGCCGACAAATCCGCCTACGATCTACTGGTCAACTTCCCCGGCGCCGCGTGACAGCATCAACCACGGATTAACGGCGCGGATCGACCGGATACCCGCTGGTACCGAAGCAGTCATCGTCCAGATAGCCATCACGGTCGTAGCCGTCGCAGCCATCATCCTTGTCAACGAAATATCCGGCCAGGCTGCCCACCGCAGCCCCGGCTAGCGCGTAGCGAACTATATCGCCGCCCGTGATCGCCGCCACGCCTGCGCCCGCGGCGGCACCGGCCAGACCGCCTTCCGCAGCGTAGTTCTCAGCGCAAGCGCCCAGCGACAATGTCGAAAGCGCAAGTGCAGGCGCCATTATCATTCGTTTCATCATGGTCATTCTCCGTACAACCCTGTCGGGAAATCCAACGGCCAGGACCATGAACCTGTTCCAAATTAGATGTCACTCCGGCTTCTTGGCGACACCAACCATGCAGGACGCAGCAGGCGGTCCTTGATCATGTAACCCGCCTGCATTTCCTGCACGACGGTTCCCGGCTCATGCTCGTCCGTCGGAATTTCGAGCATCGCCTGATGCTGGTTCGGGTCGAGCGGGAGGCCCTTGGACGCGATGCGAGTGATGCCATGCTGGCTGAACACCTTGTCCAGTTCACGCATGGTCGCCTCGATTCCGGCAACCAGCCCCTTGAACTTGTCGTCTTCGCGCAGCTCCTGCGGCACGGAATCGATTGCCCGCGAGAGATTGTCCGATACCGACAGGATATCACGGGCAAAGCCGGTTGCGGCGTAGGCCCTTGCGTCGGCGATGTCTTTTTCCATCCGGCGGCGAACATTCTGCGTATCGGCACGGGCATAGAGCACGTCCTGCTTTGCCGCGTCGAGGTCGGCGCGCAACTGGTTCAGCGCATCCGACAGACTGACGTCATCACCTTCGCCTTCATCTCCCTCGCCATTGTCGAGGAATTCTTCGGGAACGCCTTTCAACTCTTCGGCCACCGCCTGGTCGTGCGATTC
This sequence comes from Allopontixanthobacter sp., assembly GCF_034376665.1. NCBI lineage: Bacteria > Pseudomonadati > Pseudomonadota > Alphaproteobacteria > Sphingomonadales > Erythrobacteraceae > Allopontixanthobacter > Allopontixanthobacter sp. The sequence goes on from NZ_JAXMJI010000057.1 coordinate 3,153, forward strand.
CGGTTTCTTCTTGTCCATGTCGTTTGTTTTTCCAGCTAACGGATCAGTTTGCCCAGTGACTGGGCTGTGAAATCAACCATGGGGACAACGCGCGCGTAATTCAACCGCGTGGGACCGATCACCCCCAGCACTCCTACCACTTTCCCTTCGCGGTCGCGGTAAGGTGATGCTATCACGGATGAACCTGACAGCGCGAACAGGCGATTCTCTGCCCCGATGAAGATCCGCGTAGCATCGGCTTCGCGGGCCCGCTCGAGCAGTTCGGCTACGGACTGCTTGTTCTCCAGATCGTCCAGCAACGACCTGACCCGTTCGATATCGCCCAGCGCTGCCTCGTCCAGCAGGTTGGCCTGGCCGCGGATGATCAGCACCGGCCGCGCGGCGGCATCAGCGCTCCATACGGCCAGCCCCCGCTCCACCAGGTCGCGGCTTGCCACATCGAGTTCGGACCGGCCGGATTGGATTTCCGCCGTCATCGCCGCTGCGGCCTCGGCCAATGTTCGCCCTGCGAGCCGCGCAGTAATGTAATTGCTCGCCTGCTCCAGCGAACTGGTGGCAGCAGGCTGCGACAGTTCGAGAATGCGGTTTTCGATCTGGCCGTCCTCACCCACCATCACCGCTAGTGCGCGGGTGGGTGTAAGCGGCACCAGACTCATCTGCGCCAGACGCGGTTCCCGGGTCGGGACCATCACCATTCCCGCGGCACCCGAAATATCCGACAGGATCGTGCTCGCCTGCTCCAGAGCGGCCTCGATCGGCCCCGGTTCGCCCAGACGCTTCTCGATCGCGGCGCGTTCCTGCCGCGTGGGTTCCGCGACCTGCATCATGCCGTCGACGAACAGGCGCAGCCCGGATTCGGTCGGCATCCGCCCGGCGCTGGTATGCGGCGCAGCCAGCAGACCGAGCGATTCCAGTTCCGCCAACACCGAGCGAATCGATGCCGGGGACAGGTTCACCCGGCCCGCCCCGGCCAGCGCCTTGGAGCCCATCGGCTGGCCGCTGGTAATGAAACCTTCCACCACCAGACGGAAAATCTCGCGCGCGCGGTCGGTCAATTCGGTTACAGGGGGGCTCGCCATCGCCGCAATGTAGCGACTGCCCTTGCAGCCTCAAGCCTCTTGCGACTAACGCGGCCCCAAGATCATCATCAAAGGAACACTAATGCGACCTTCAGGCCGCGCGCCGGACGAAATGCGCGCCATCACTATCGAGACGGGTTTCACGAAGCATGCCGAGGGTTCCTGCCTCGTCAGCTTCGGCGACACCCGCGTGCTGTGCACCGCGAGTGTCGAGCGGAACGTTCCGCCATGGATGCGCGGCAAGGGTGAAGGCTGGGTAACCGGCGAATATTCGATGCTTCCGCGCGCCACCCATACCCGCGGCAGCCGGGAGGCGGCGCGCGGGAAGCAAAGCGGACGAACGCAG
>NZ_JAXMJI010000058.1:0-36343 GCF_034376665.1 Allopontixanthobacter sp.
TCAGGTCCCAGCAGCGGTTCCAGTTCCGCCGAGATATCGCCCAGCATCTGCGGCTTCACCGCCAGCAGGACGGCGTCGAACTGCTGATGCGGCCAATGGTTGTAGAGTGCAATTCCATGCGGCCCATCGGACCGGCGCGGATGGTAGATCGCGAACCTGCCGGGAGAAATTCCGGACTCCAGCCAGCCATCAACCATGGCCTGCGCCATGTTTCCGAAGCCCACGATCAGGATATTATCCAACGCCATCGACATACTTTCCCACGCACCGGACCGGTTCCGGCCGGTGCGGGGTATCAAGCCTCGCCCGCAGCGTCCACCAATGCGTTTTCCAGCGCTTCCTTGGGGGATTTATCGCCCCACAGCACGAATTGGAACGCGGGATAGAACCGGTCGCATTCCTCGACCGCGGTTTCGACCAGCGCCTGCGCCTGATCGAGGCTGAGCAAGCCGTCATTGCCCAGCATCGCCCCGTGGCGGTACAGCAACATTCCGCCGTTGGACCAGACGTCGAAATGCCCCAGCCACATCTGTTCGTTAACCATCGCGACGAGTTCGAACGCCTGACTGCGCTTTTCCTCCGCCACGCGGATATCGGGCAGGCACAGCAACTGGAGGACGTTATCTTCCGAGCGCCAGATGCAACGCAGCTGGTATTTGGCCCAGCTGCCCTGAATTTCGCCCGACATTTCGTCCTCGGAAACAGCCTGGAACGGCCAGCCGCGCGCTTCGAACAGCGCGGCAAGCATATCGACCGGCGGCGCATCGTCATTCGCTACGAATTCGGTCTGACCGGCTCTCATCACGCGTCCCATTTGTCGGGCCAGGGTGCTGGCCAGTGGTCGGAGAGATGCCTCGCCTTGCCCCGATTCCGCAATGGACATCGGGCGGGCAGTTGGGGAGAAATAAACTTGCCTGTTCAAAGCCTGTGCAAAAGGTTAATTTAATTCGCCATTCAGTCCCGGAATTCGGCAGGTTTTAGCGGGGCAAATCAGTCACTTCCTCTCCAGCTGAACTGGTAAACGTGAAGCTGTCGATCCCGTCCGCCTTGAGCGTTGCCACGGCAGCCCGCGCCGCCTTTTCGGAAGCATAGGGCCCCGCCAGCAGACGGTTGGTCTGACCCCAATCCGCCAGGTACGGCTTGACCAGAGGCTTCGCCTTGTCGCCCAGCACGGCAGGCACCTTGCGGCTGATCCGCCGCCAGTCGAAAGCCAGCGCCTTGCGGTCCTTTCCAGTGGCAATCTGGACCCAGATGCGGCTCGGATGTTTGGGCGGCTCCGGCTTTGCTGCAGGTTTGGGTTCCGGTTTGGGTTCAGGCTTCGCCGCGATTTCGCGCCGCGGCTTGATCGCCGTGATATCGACCGCGCCCGCGGTGTCCGGCACAACCGTCTGCGGCGTCAATCCGGCAAAGGCGTCCGCTACACTCAGCGACTGCGCAGCGGGCTCGCGGACAGTTTCCTGCGCGGCAACCGGGATCTGCTGAACGACTGCTACGCGTTCGGACGACTGCTGTGGTCCGGGCGGGATCGCACCGGCGGCATCAGGCTGCGGTTGAGAAAATCCGGGGCGGGCGTCCACGGCGGCTGGGGTTGGTTGTGTCGGAGGCAATTCGGTAGGGGCAGGCTGCGTACCGACAGTGATCGGGTTGCGAGCCACGCGTGCCATTTGGACCGGCGCCTTGATCGGTGCCGCCACGGCACTGGTCCCGCGATCGGGGCGTCGGCGCGTGCTGGCGCTATCGGTTCGGGTTGGCCCCAGCGGCGCACCTTGCGGGGTCAACGCGGCATCGGCAGTCCGCGCAGGCGCTGCGGAGCTTGTCGTCGGGCCCACATATTGGGCAATCCGCGGATCGTCGCGCCCGATCTGTGCGGCGCGGGGGAAAATTCCCAGATTACCGGCGGCAGCCTGCTGGGCCTTTGTCAGCTTTCGCATATAGCGGAGATAGGGTGTCATCCGGGCGGACAGTTCGGGCGGCATGACCGCCACCGCAATCGACACAGCTTCGTCTTCCTCTCCCAGAATCGCCAGCGCAAACGCGCGGGTGCGGTAGGCGGCCAGATCGCGCCGTTCCAACAGCGGAAGCAGGGTCTTTTCGAAAGCCACCCGGTTGCCGGAAATGGCTTGGCTGAGCGCCATTCGGCGGGTCAATTCGTCATTCGGCCGAAGCACCATCGCGCGAACATACTGCGCCTGTGCCGACACCGGATCGCCCACCAGATCGAACGCCAGGCCGCGTTCTTCGGCCAGCGCCGCGGTGGACGCTCCTGCCCGTTCCGCCTCGTCAAACAGGCGAAGCGCCTCGATCGGACGTTCGGAACGCACAAACGCCCCCGCCAGGCCCACCTTGACCTGAGCATTGCCGGGCGACAGCGCGTCCGCCCGGCCGAAAAAGCCGATTGCTGCGTCGATATCGTTCAATTGTAGCGAGGCATTACCGGCGTCGATCAGCGCATCCAGATCGCGGGAGTTGCGGGCCAGACGCGAAAGTGCGGTGTTCAAAGCCTCGACACCGGCTGGCGGAAGCGGCTGCACTACCGCGCGCGATTGCGCTGCATCACCGCTCTGCGCCGCCAGCGGAACCGAGTATGCCGCGGCTCCGCTCAGGCACAGAACCGTGACCGCTGCGCAAATCGGGCCGCGTGCGACGAATTTTAGCACGATACATTCCCTTTCAGCCGGCATCAGCGCAATGCAGCACGCCGGACGCCGGTGACAGTCAGCCGGCACCGGGCCTTTAACGCATGATCGCTGAATAGCGCCCGAACAGCGTGCCGCAACCGCCTTGAGGCAACCGGACAGGGCAGCGCGGTAACCGGCAGATTGGCGGCCGCCCCGAAATACGCGTGACGCTCCGCCCAGCGACCAACGAAAGAGTCCGCTTACTGGTTGTTCTGACGACCGAGGAAACGCGGAATGCTCAGCGAGCTGCTGTCGCCCGAATCGTCGTCCTCGTCTTCATCCTCGTCGCGACTGGACGATGATCCACGGGACAGATTGGCCATGCGTTCGAACAAGGTACTGCCTGCGCTGGACGTACCGCCTGCCACCAGGCCGGACCGACGCGAGGCATCGCTGTCCCGATTGGCACCCTCGAGCTTGGCGGATTCGATGCCTTGCCCTGCTTCGAGGAGCAATTCATCCTGCGATTGCGTGGTGTTTGAAGCGACGCTCTCCTCTGCCTCCGCCAGGAGGTCGAGGGGTTCTTCGTCCGAAACGCTGTCCGACGCGCTGGCGGACCCGAATGCGCGGTGACCATCGAAATCTGCGATGCTGCCTGGTTTCGCCGGTTCTGAAAGCAGGTCATCATCTTCATCGTCTTCGTAGTTGCGAATGCCGGCCAGCGGATCGACAATCCCGTCGACATCACCGTCGTCTTCGAATTCCTCTTCCTCGTCCGCCGGGAAGGAACCGAGATTGGCAAAACTTTCCGCTGTCTCCGGGGTTATTTCATCGGCGAACTCATCCTCGGCCGGCAACTCGAGGACGGGCCGCTTGGGCGCACGCGCACTGCCGAGCGAAAGCGAGGAACGGTCCATCGGTGCGGAGTCGAGATTTGCCTCGATACCGGTGGCGACGACCGAAACGCGAATTTTGCCGTCGAGATCGGGGTTGAACGCCGAGCCCCAGATGATGTTCGCATCTTCGTCGACCAGCTCGCGAATGTGGTTCGCCGCTTCGTCCACTTCCAGCAGCTTCATATCTTCGCCGCCGATGATCGAGATGATGACGCCCTTGGCGCCCTGCATCGATACCCCGTCGAGCAGCGGGTTGGCGATCGCGCGTTCCGCTGCATCCAGCGCACGGTTTTCGCCCTCGCCTTCGCCGGTGCCCATCATCGCCTTGCCCATTTCGCTCATGACCGAGCGGACATCGGCAAAATCGAGATTGATCAGGCCCGGCATGACCATCAGGTCCGTGATCGAACGGACGCCCTGCTGCAGCACTTCATCGGCCAGGATGAAGGCTTCCTTGAAAGTCGTGTCGGCCTTCGCAATCAGGAACAGGTTCTGGTTGGGAATGACGATCAGCGTATCGACGTGTTTCTGCAGTTCGACGATCCCGGCCTCTGCCGCGCGCATCCGCCGGGTGCCTTCGAACAGGAACGGCTTGGTCACGACGCCCACGGTCAGCACGCCCTTGCGCCGGGCAGCCTCTGCAATCACCGGAGCCGCGCCGGTTCCGGTGCCGCCGCCCATGCCCGCAGCGATGAAGCACATGTTCACGCCTTCCAGCGCATCTTCGATTTCGGCCACGGTTTCTTCCGCTGCCGCCTTGCCGACTTCCGGCCGGGCACCCGCACCCAACCCGCCGGTGATATCCGGACCGAGCTGGATCCGCTTTTCCGCCACCGCGTTGGACAGCGCCTGCGCATCGGTGTTGGTGACGATAAATTCGACACCTTCGATCTGGGACTGGATCATGTTGGCAATGGCGTTTCCGCCAGCGCCGCCGACACCGATGACGGTGATGCGCGGACGCATATCATCCGTTGTCGCGGGACCGATGTTGATACTCATTTAACTTCCCTCCAGGAGGCGCAAGGCTTTTCGATACTTCGTGGGACAGCTTGGCACAAAGCGATTGACGGGTGCATAGCACGTATCCGCTTATCCACAGTGGTTAATTCGGCGGGTATCACTCGTGACTCATCTCAAAAATAGTCCTTCACTGCCCGAAAAACTCGGCTGAAGATCCGGGTGCCAGAATATCGGGTGCTCATCTGGTGCTTCGGCCCGATCGAACGGATGTCGACCGGATCGTTCGCCGCATAGATGCACAGCCCCGCCAGCGTCGCGAAGCCGGGTGTTGCATGGGCTTCAGGCAGACCGCGCAGCACCGGCGGCTTGCCGATCCGGACTGTCCGGCCAAGTGCGCTCTGGGCGAATTCGGCAAAGCCGGCCAATTCCGCTCCGCCGCCGGTCAGCACAACCTGGTTACCCGCCGCGCCGGAAAAGCCGAGTTCCTTGAGCGATCGTCCCACTTCATCGGTCAGGCGTGACAATTGCTGCGTAATCACGGACACCAATTCGGCGCGGGGGATCCGGTTCTGTTCGTCCGCGCCCCGGGCGACCGGACCGCTGCTTTCCTCGCCCGGGCCGTTCACCGGGATCATCTCGCGGTGATCGGTCGGGCTGGCGATCGCGGAACCGGCGACGCATTTCAGACGCTCCGCCTGGAAACGGCGAATACCGAAGGCAGAAGCCACCGCGTCGGTAATATCGCCCGAACCCAGCGGAATGGCGCTGAGGCCGAGTAGCATTCCCTTGCGGTAAACCGAAACGTTGGTGACCTCCCCGCCAATTTCGATCAGTGCGGTGCCAAGCTCGCGTTCTTCCGGCGAAAGGCAGGCATAGCCAGCCGCAATCGGTGCCGCGACGACGGATTCGACATCCAGATGGGCGTTTTGGACTGCCTCGATCAGATTGCGCACCGGCGCGCCGTCGGCCAGCATCACATGGACATCGACCCGCAGCCGTTCGGCATGGAGCCCCTTGGGGTTGGCCACATCGTTGGCACCGTCGAGCGTGTAATGCGCTGGCTGGGCGTGCAGCACCATCCGGCCGTCGGGCTGGATATTGTCACGCGCGGCGATCAGCAGGTGCTCAATGTCCTCCTCTTCGATCCGGCGGCCGCCGATCTCGATCTCGACTTCGGCAATACGGCTCTTCAGCCCGGCCCCCGCGCATCCGATCCAGACACTGGAAATGCTTGTCCCGGCGTTCTTCTCGGCCCGCTCGACCGCGTCGCGGATCGCATAGGTGGCGGCGGCCATATCGGTGACATAGCCGCGCTTGATGCCCTGGCTGGCGCGGTGGCCCGATCCCAGCACCACCATCTCGCCGGTTTCGGAAAGGCCCATGATCATTGCGGAAATCCGGAATGATCCCACGTTGACTGCACCGAAAACCCGGCTGATCCGCGGCATCGCCATCAACTGCCCCCATCCATCTTCAATTCTTCCTGCGCGCGGCCCGGAACGCGCATGTAAATTCGCCCCGGCGCGCGCATATCGAATGTCGCGACTTTGCCGCCGAGCATCCGGCTGCCCCCATCGAGCTTGGCAAAGGAAATCAGTGCCGCAGCGGATTCGGTGTCGCCTTCGGGCAGCGCCAGCATCTGGCGAGTATCGAAGGTCAGGTCCCAGCGCCGGTTGCCGACCCATTCCGCGGCAGTCACCCTGGGCTTCAGGGCGGGCGCCGCGTCGAGCAACTTGCCCAGCTGTTCAACCTGCATTTTCGCGCCGGGTCCGAAAATTACGAGCATACCCTTGGCATCGGCTTGCGACACCGGCTCCAGTTCGGCCCCGGTCGCGTCGATCAGCACCAGGCGGTCAGGCCGGGCCAGCACCGCATGGGGTTCGCGCTCGACAATGTCGATCAGCAACGTGTCGGGCAATTGCCGCGAAACGCGCGCATCCCTGACCCAGCTGAGCTGCATCAGATCACCGCGCACCTCTTCCAGATCGACCAGCGGCATGGGCTGGTCCTGCTTTTCGAGGACGCTGTTGTAGACCCTGGCGTCGTTCATCCGCTCAACCCCGGTGACTGACACCCGGCGAACAACAAAGCCGGAATCGGCAGCCAGCCCGGCAATCTGCTGCTGCGCCATGGCCGGTACGCCTGCCAGGCTGGCGACAAACCATGCCAGCGCCGCCGCGCCGCCCAGGATCATCGCCAGGAAAACCCGGTGCAATTGTTCCTCGGTAAACGGCAGGACGGCCATCACGGCGTCCAGCACGGAGCTGGTCCTGGCCTTCGCGCGCCGTGCGCTGTCTGCCCGCTGGTTCGAAGCGGCAGCGCGCCGCACACCTTTGCCGCCGCGCTTAATCGTCGCCATCGCTGCCCCCCGCCCGGGCTGCGGTACGCTGGTTTGCGGCGTTATGGGTCCGCAGCGCCTCGGCCACGATCGCTTCGACCAGATCGGCGTAATCCATGCCGCAATGGCGCGCTTGTTCCGGCACCAGGCTGAGCGGGGTCATGCCCGGCTGGGTGTTGGTTTCCAGAACGAACAGCCCGGCCTCGCCGCGTTCGTCGTCCCACCGAAAATCGGTCCGGCTGGTGCCGCGGCATCCCAGCACGCGGTGCGCCTCCACCGCGTATCGGCAGCACAGCTGCGCAATATTGTCCGGAATATCGGCGGGGCAGATATGGTCGGTCATCCCCTCGGTATATTTCGCATCGAAATCGTAGAAACCGGACTTCGGCTTCAATTCGGTCACCCCAAGGGCGCGCGGCCCCTCCGCGCTGTCGATCACGGCGGTGGTCAGTTCCAGCCCGCGGATGAAAGGTTCGGCAAGCAAGTGCTCGAAATCCTGCCATGGTCCGGCGGCATCGCGGCGGATCGGATTGCCGTAATTGCTTTCGTCCGTAACGATCGCAACCCCCACCGAAGACCCCTCGTTCACCGGTTTCAGCACAAAGGGCCGCGCCAGGGGATCGGTCTGATAGAGTTCTTCACTGGCGACAATCCGGCCGCCCGGCATCGGAATCCCGTGCGGCACCAGCGCCAGCTTGGTCAATTCCTTGTCGATCGCGATCACCGAGGTTGCGAGGCCGGAATGCGTATAGGGTATACCCATCAGATCGAGCATGCCCTGAACAGTGCCGTCTTCGCCCGGAACACCGTGGAGCGCGTTGAACACCACGTCGGGCGCAGCCTCCGCAATGCGCGCAGCGACCTGCCGGTCCATGTCGATCCGGGTTACGCGGTGCCCGCGCGATTCCAGCGCGTCAGCCACGCCGTTACCCGACATCAGCGATACGGAGCGTTCGTTGGCCCAGCCGCCCATCAGCACTGCGATATGAAGTTTAGGGAGGGTCATGTCGGCCGGCCCACTCGCTTGATTTCCCACTCCAGTGCGACACCCGAATGCGCGCGGACCCGGTCGCGGACCAGTTCCCCCAAACCTTCGATATCGGCGCTAGTTGCATCGCCGGTGTTGATCAGGAAATTGGTGTGCTTCTCGCTCACCTGCGCACCGCCGAGTGTCAAACCCCGGCATCCGGCTTCGTCGACCAAGGCCCAGGCCTTGTGGCCTTCGGGGTTCTTGAAAGTGGATCCGCCAGTTTTGCTGCGCAGCGGCTGCGTATCCTCTCGCGCCTGCGCGATCCGGTCCATCTCTGCACCGATCGCCGCCGGGTCGCCGACCTCGCCCTGAAAGCGCGCGGACACCACAACGGCACCTTCGGGCAAAGCCGAATGGCGGTAGCGATAATCGAGGTCCGCAGCAGGCAGTCGGATGCAGTTTCCGTCGGGCATCACGACGTCGCAATCGATCAGGATGTCGGCCACCTCGCGCCCGTACGCACCGCCGTTCATGCGCACGAAGCCGCCGACCGTACCGGGTATCCCGCGCAGGAATTCGAGCCCTGCAATCCCTGCATCGCGCGCCGTGGAGGATACCAGAATGCCGCTTGCCCCGCCGCCGCATTCCAGCACTTGATTACCCTGATCGGCGACCCCCGCGAAGGCCTTCCCCAGCCGCACCACCACACCGGGCACCCCGCCGTCACGGATGATCAGATTGGAACCGAGGCCAAGCGCCATGACCGGCAGCTCCCCGCCCAGCCGTTCCAGAAATTCGCGCAGATCGGCCGCATCGGCAGGCTCGAACAACCAGTCCGCAGCGCCGCCCGATTTGAACCAGACGAGTTTGGCGAGTGGGGCCTGCGGCGTCAGACGCCCACGAATTCCCGTAACTGGCACGGGGGAAGCGGCACCGCCTTCGACTTCGCAGTTTGGTGCAGAGCCATCATCGTACATGGCCCAATCATCGGGTTGATGCGAATGGCTCATTTCGGCTCCGCCATCATCCGTGTCTGCACGGCAGCGGCCAGACCCGCTGCCCACTTCGTAATATCGCCCGCCCCAAGGCAGACGACCATGTCACCCGGCTGAAGCATTCCGGCAAGCTCGCCGGCGAGATCTTCCGGTCCGGAAATGACCGCAGCAGAGCGGTGCCCGCGTTCCTTCAGGCCCGACACCAGCGCCGCGGCATCCACGCCTTCGATCGGATCTTCCCCTGCCGCATAGACCGGCGCGACAAAGACCACGTCCGCATCGTTGAACGCGGTCTGGAAATCGCCGAGCAGATCGCGCAGCCGGGTATAGCGGTGCGGCTGGGCCACGGCGATCACCCGCCCTGCTCCCTTGGACGAACTGACTGTTTCGCGCGCTGCCGACAGGACGGCGGTGATCTCCACGGGATGATGGGCATAATCGTCGATGATGGCCGCCTTGCCGCCGCCGACCGACACTTCGCCAACCTTGGTGAAGCGCCGCTTGACCCCGTCGAACGCCGCAAAGCCGTTGCAGATTACTTCCGCGGGACAACCCAGTTCGAGCGCCACCGCCACCGCGGCGAGCGCGTTCTGCACATTATGGCGACCGGGCATCGGCAGATGGATATTCTCGATCCGGCGGGTCGAACCATCGCGTTCGCGCAGCACCACGTCGAAGGTGTTGCCGCCTTCTTCGGAGCGGACATTCTCGCCCCGCAGATCGGCCTGCGCGGAAAATCCATAGGTCAGCACCCGGCGGTCGCGGACCTTCGCGATGACGGTCTGCACCTCGGGATGGTCGATGCACAGCACCGCCAGACCATAGAACGGCACATTCTCGATGAACTCGACGAAGGCATCCTTCACCGCATCGAAACTGCCGTAATGGTCGAGATGTTCGGGATCGATATTGGTGACCACTGCGATGGTTCCATCGAGACGCAGGAAGCTGCCGTCGCTTTCGTCCGCTTCGACCACCATCCAGTCGCTGTCCCCCATGCGGGCGTTGGAACCATACTGGTTGATGATCCCGCCGTTGATCACGGTGGGATCGATCCCGCCCGCGTCGAGCAAGGCTGCAATCATCGAGGTGGTGGTGGTTTTGCCATGCGTCCCGGCAACCGCAACCGTCCGTTTCAGCCGCATCAGCTCGGCCAGCATTTCGGCGCGGCGCACCACGGGTATGCGGGCTTCCAGCGCAGCGGCGACTTCAGGGTTGGTGCGGCGCACGGCGGTGGAAGTCACAACGACCGCCGCGTCACCGAGATTTTCCGCGGCATGGCCAATGGAGATCGGGATACCGCACGAACGAAGCCGTTCCACGCTCGGCCCCTCGGCAATGTCGCTGCCCTGCACCCTGTAGCCGAGATTGTGCATCACCTCGGCGATGCCGGACATGCCGATGCCGCCGATACCGACGAAATGGATCGTCCCGATCTCGATGCCGGCACCCCTCACGCAGCTTCATCCCGCGCTGATCCATGGGCGGCCCGTTCGCCCTGCGCAGCAACTCGGGCGTTGCCGCCGACGCGGATCACGTCCATCAATTCGGCGCCGCCGAAGCTCTCTACCAGATCGGCCAGATCGGACGCGGCTTTCGGACGGCCGCAATTCCATGCCGCATGGGCGGCTGTGGCCAGTGTCTCGGGCCGCTGCGCCATTGCCTGGATTTGCTTGGCCACCTGCCCCGGTGTGAAATCACTCTGCCGAATGGCGCGCGCGCCGCCTGCCTTGACCATTTCGCGCGTGTTGAAATTCTGGTGGTTATCGGTTGCGATCGGGAGCGGGATCAGGATCGCCGGACGGCCCACAGCCGTCAGTTCGGCAATGGTCGAGGCCCCGGCGCGGCCGATGAACAGATGCGCGTCCGCCAGCCGGCTCTCCATATCCTTGAAATAGGTGCCGAGTTCGGCGGGAATGTCATGGCTGCGATAGCGCTCGCGCACTGCATCGATATCTTCGGGGCGGCATTGCTGCGTAACCTGGAGGCGGGACCGTAGCGCGGGCGGGAGCATTGCGAGCCCGTCCGGCACCACTTCGGACAGGATGCGCGCACCCTGGCTTCCGCCGGTTACCAGCACCCGCAGCAAACCGTCTGCTGTGAAGGCGGGGAAGGGATCGTCGCGCAGCGCCAGCACACTGCCGCGCACCGGATTGCCGACCAGATGGACCTTGTCCCCATGCTTGGTCTTCAGCCTCTGCACATCGGGATAGGCCGTGGCAATCGCCTGGACGCGGCCTGCGAGCAGGCGGTTCACGCGGCCGAGCACGGCGTTCTGTTCATGGATGACGCTGGGTATTTCCGCCGAAGTTGCCGCCAGCAACGCAGGCAGCGCGGGGTAGCCGCCAAAGCCGACAACGGCGCTGGGCTGGAATGTCTCGAACAGGCGCAACGCCATGCTGCGCCCCTCCAATACGGCGCGCACGCCCTTGAACCAGCTGAGCGGATTCTTGCCGAACCGCCCGGCAGGCAGGACATGGGCGGGCAGGAAATCGGGCTTGCCCGGAATTTGCGCGCCGCGCGCGTCGGTGATCAGCGCCACGTGATGGCCGCGCCGCTCCAGCTCGCTGGCCAGAGCGAATGCCGGGATCAGATGTCCGCCCGTCCCGCCTGCGGCGAGTACATAGTGGCGGTTCGCATTGCTCATGCGCGATCTCCTTGACCGGAGCCGCCTGCCGCACGCCCCGCAATATCTGCTTTGGCTTCCGACAGAAGCTGCCGCAAACCCGGTGTTTCCCGCGAAAGGAATGGATTGCGGCGCGTGATCGCCAGTAACAGCCCCGCGCCGAGACATACAGCGATGGTGGATGATCCGCCATAGGAGACCAGCGGCAATGTCATCCCTTTCGAAGGGAAAAGTTGCAGATTGACCAGAATATTGATGAATGCCTGCCCGCCGATCTGGGTGGCGAGGCCGGCGGCGGCCATCACGGTGAACAGGTCCTCCTCGTTCACCAGCCGGACCAGGACACGCACGATGATCGCCAGATAAAGGATCACGACGATCGCGCAGACGATCAGCCCGAATTCCTCGCCGATGACGGAGAAGATGTAGTCGGTATGCGCTTCCGGCAGTTTCATCTTCCGCAGGCCGAGCCAGAAACCGCTACCGGTCCAGCCGCCCGCCAGCAGGGTCCTCTGCCCGAGGTCGACCTGATCGAATGCGGTGCCGCCACCGAAGAAGGCGTCGATCCGGTGACGCGCGTTGTCGTACAGGAAATAGGTCGCAATCACCGCTGCCATGCCCGCCGCAAAGACGCCGCCGATCCGCTGCACCGAAACGCCCGAAAGCACCAGCAGCACGAACCATACGCCGCAGAACAGGATGGTATCGCCGAAATTCGGTTGCAGCATCAGCAGTGCCGCGACCAGCACCATCAAGCCGGTGACGATCCACACCACCGGCAGGCCGGGATCGCGCAGCCGCCATGACCAGATCCACGCCAGGGCAATCGCAAAACCCGGCTTAAGGAATTCGGATGGCTGGAAGCTCATCCCCAGATTGATCCAGCGCCGCGCGCCGTTGACCTCGTTGCCGAAAATTGGAACCAGGAACAGCAGGATGACCATGGCGCCAGCCAGCATCACACCCACACGCCGGGCGTTTTCCCGTGCCAACATCGATGCGCCGATCAGCGTGACCAGCCCGAGGATCTGCCAGCGGATATGCGCGGTGAAGAAATACAGTTCGGGCAGCGAGACATCGGCAGTGGAAAGCCGTGCAGCGCTGGCGGGGGACGCCGCAGCGACCGCAGCGGTGCCGACTACCATCAGCGCCAGGATCAGGCTTAGCAATACGCGGTCGATCTCGCGCCACCAGATCCGCAGTTCCGCGCGCTTGGATTTGCGGAACTGATCGGGCGACTGCGGCCGATCAACCGTCTGCTTCCCTGCGAGTGGAATATAGGGCCGGGTGGAATTCACGCCGCACCGCCGCTGGTTAGAGCAAGCACCATGCTGCGGAAATGCTCGCCGCGCTTTTCGTAATCGAGGAACTGGTCGAAACTGGCGCAGGCGGGGGACAGCAGCACTACATCGCCGGGCTTGGCGGCGGCTATTGCCCGCTGCACCGCTTCGCACAGCAATTCGCAGCGTTCGACGTGGACCGCGCCCTCCAGCCATTCGGCAAAGCGCGGTCCCGCCTCGCCGATCGTGTACGCCGCCGCGACGTTACCGAGATATTGCACACATTCACCGAGCCCGTCTTCCTTCGGGAGCCCGCCAACGATCCAGTGGATGCGCGGGTCGGGATCGGCCGGGAATGCAGCGAGAGCAGGTGCGGTCGAAGCCTGGTTGGTGGCCTTGCTGTCGTTGATGAACAGCACGCCGCCGAATTCCCCCACCCGTTCCATCCGGTGCGGCAGTCCGGTGAAACTTGCCAGCGCCTTGCGCCAGATTTCCGGTCCAACGCCCAGATGTTCGGCAATTGCCACAGCCGCGGCGGCGTTTTCGAGGTTATGCGGCCCCTGCAGCGAGGGCCAGTCGCTTTGCAGGGCAGCAATGGCACCAGTGTCGATCGCGACGGCGCCGCCATCGGGGCGGCGCACCTGCTGCGCCGCCATCACCGCGCGGGTCGGTGCATCGTCGACCCCGAAGACGGCGAACTGGTCGCTGTCCTGCATGGCGAACAGGCGGCTTTTGGAAAAAGCGTAATGATCGAAGCTTTCATACCGGTCGAGATGATCGGGCGTGATGTTGAGCAGCGCCGCCGCCTCGCACGCGAGCGAGCGGGTCAGGTCGATCTGGTAGCTCGACAGTTCGAGCACATAGACCGCCGGGCCGACGTCGTTGGGCTCGAGTGGATCGCGGCCCATGATCGGCAGCCCGATATTACCCGCCATCCGCGCAGGAAGCCCGGCTGCTTCCAAGATATAACGAACCAGTGCGGTGGTGGTCGATTTGCCGTTGGTTCCGGTGATCCCGACGACCTTGTGCGGCGGCAAGTCGGGCCGGGCGAGTGCAAACAGCTCGATATCGCCGATCAGAGGAACCCCGTAGCGGGCCGCCCGTGTGGTGATCGGGTGCGAATTGATCGGAACGCCGGGGGATACCACCACGCCGTCAAACCCGGTCAGATCGATTTCCAGCGGGTCGGCCAGGGTAGCTCGTCCGGCCAGCCGGTCCCGGGCGACGTCCTGCCGGTCCCAGGCGGTCACGTCCGCGCCGCTCGCCAGCAGGGCTTCTGCAGCGGCCAGCCCCGACCGGGCCAACCCCAGAACGGCGTAACGTTTTCCGGAAAAGGCCGAGGAGGTGATCATGCGGAGGTCATCTGAGTTTCAGCGTCGCCAGCCCCATCAATGCGAGGACGATCGAAATAATCCAGAACCGGATCACCACGGTCGATTCCTTCCATCCCAATTGTTCGAAATGGTGATGGATCGGGGCCATGCGGAATATGCGTTTACCGGTCCGCTTGAACCAGAACACCTGAATGATAACTGACGCGACTTCCACCACGAACAGCCCGCCGACGATCAGCAGCACGATCTCGTGATGGGTGGCGACCGCAATCGCTCCTAGGGCACCGCCGAGAGCCAGACTGCCCGTATCGCCCATGAAAACCGCGGCTGGCGGCGCGTTGAACCACAGGAAAGCCAGACCCGCCCCCATGATCGCCGCGCAGAATATCGCCATCTCCCCCGCCCCAGGAACGTGCGGAATGCCGAGATAGGCGGAATAATCCGCCCGGCCCACCAGATAGGCGATAATCGCGAAAGTACCTGCGGCGATGATCACGGGCATGGTCGCCAGCCCATCCAGACCGTCGGTAAGATTCACGGCGTTGCCGAAACCGACCATCACCGTGGCGGCGAAGAGGTAATAGAACGGCCCGAGCGGGATCACCCGGTCGGAAAAGAACGGCACATACAGATCGGTGCTGATCTGGCTGACAATCAGCCACGAGGCGACGCCCGCCACCGCGAATTCCATCAGCAGGCGCACCCGGCCCGAAACCCCCTTGTGGCTGTTTTTGGTGACCTTGTCGTAATCATCGAGGAAACCCACGATGCCGAACCCGGCGGTGACCGCCATGCAGGCCCAGACAAAGGGATTGGTCAGATCCATCCACAACAGCATGGCGAGCAGCACCGCAATCAGGATCATCAACCCGCCCATGGTCGGGGTGCCGACCTTGATCTGGTGCGTCTGCGGTCCATCGGCGCGGATCGGCTGTCCCTTGCCCTGCCGGACCCGAAGCATGGAAATCACCTGGGGGCCAATGATGAGCCCGATAACCAGTGCCGTCATCAGGGTCGCGCCCGCACGGAAGGTCTGATAGCGGATCAGGTTCGCTATCCCTTCGAACCCCATCCATTCGGCAATCAGATAGAGCATTCAGCCTTCCCGGTTACTGAAACGGGTTACGAGCCTGCCGAGACCAATCGAATTGGAGCCCTTGACGAGAATGGCGTCACCGGCGGTGATCCCGAACTCTTCGAGCGCTGCAATCGCCTCGGCAGGTCCATCGCAATGCGCGAAGGACAAGCCCTTGCCAAGCGCCTGACCACCGCCTTTCCCCAAGTGAAGTGCCAGCGCCCGCATTTCCTCGCCGACAAGGATTGCGAAATCCACATTGGCCTGCGCTAACGGTTCGGCCAGCTGTTCATGGAATTTCGGCGCGAAATCCCCAAGTTCCTTCATCGATCCCAATACCGCGATCCGCCGAGTGGCCGGTGTTTGCCCGAGCGCGCGCAAGGTCGCCCGCATCGAGGCCGGGTTGGCGTTGTAGCTTTCGTCGATCAGCAGTGCCTTGCCGCCGGGTGCCTTGATCTGGTGCCGTGCGCCGCGGCCTTTCAGCCCGCCCATTTCTGCCAGCGCCAGACCGGCTGCGCCCAGATCGCCGCCCGCTGCGCGGACTGCGGCCATTACCGCCAGCGAATTCGCGATCCAGTGCTCGCCCGGCTCTGCCACGGAATAGCACATCCGTGTGGTCCCGAGATCGGCGGTGACCAGCGAACCGCCATTGGCGGAAGGGATCGCGTCGAGCAACCGGACATCGGCATGGGCGGCGCTGCCGAAGGAAATGACCTTGGCTCCGGCGCGCAGGGCGTGATCGCGCAGCCGCTCGAAATAGGGTGTGTCGGCCGGGATCACCGCAGTGCCACCGGGTTCCAGACCCGCGAAAATCTCCGCCTTGGCGTCTGCGATTGCCTCCATACTGCCGAGATTTTCGATATGGGCCGGTGCGATGGTGGTGATCAGCGCAATGTTCGGCCGGACCTGGCCGGTCAGGTGAGCGATTTCGCCCGCATGGTTCATGCCCATTTCGAACACGCCGAATTCGCTGCGTACCGGCATCCGGCTGAGGCTGAGCGGTACCCCGACATGGTTGTTGTAGCTGCGAACCGAACGGTGCGCCTGGCCGCGGCTGGCGCGGTCGAGTGCCGCAAAGATGGCTTCCTTCACCCCGGTCTTGCCGACCGATCCGGTGACCCCGATACGCACTGCGGAACAGCGCGCCGCCGCCGCCTGGCCCAGGGCTTCCAGCGCGCGATTGGTATCGGACACCAGGATGTGGGGATAGGGGACCGGTCGATCGACTACCGCTGCCGCCGCGCCGCCCGCAAACGCCTTGCCGAGAAATTCGTGTCCGTCGGTGCTTTCCCCGCGCAAGGCGAAGAACAGGTCGCCGCTGCGCACGTCGCGGGAGTCGATTTC
This sequence comes from Allopontixanthobacter sp., assembly GCF_034376665.1. Lineage (NCBI taxonomy): Bacteria > Pseudomonadati > Pseudomonadota > Alphaproteobacteria > Sphingomonadales > Erythrobacteraceae > Allopontixanthobacter > Allopontixanthobacter sp. The sequence continues at coordinate 16,440 of NZ_JAXMJI010000058.1, forward strand.
GACGCCGGACACCTGAAAGGCGCCGCTCGCCGAACCATTCATCGTGGCGGCCAGCGACTGTGCATCCCACAGCGCCATCGGTAACCGGTCGCGCGTTGTCACCGGCCAATGGCGCAGCGCACCCATCCGGCTTTGCGGCGCGATCATGGCAGCCTTCCCTGGGCCGCGGCGGCTTCCCGGGCAGTCGTCACGTCGTCGAACGGCAATATGCGCATGTTTTCTCCCGAGCCGGTGATCTGGCCCTGTTCATGTCCCTTGCCCGCGATCAGAACGATGTCGTCCGGCCCCGCCTGGGCTATTGCGGCAAAGATTGCTTCCCGCCGATCGCCGATTTCCACAGCACCGGCAGCATCGCGCAGAATTTCCGCGCGGATCGCCGCCGGATCTTCGCTGCGGGGATTGTCGTCGGTCACGATTACGGTATCGGACTTTGCAGCCGCGACCCGCCCCATTTCGACCCGCTTGCCCTGATCGCGGTCGCCGCCAGCCCCGAAGACGGTGATCAGCCGGCCCTTGACGTGCTGCCGCAGCGCCGCAATCGCGGCCTCCAGCGCATCGGGGGTATGCGCGTAATCCACATAGACCGGCGCGCCGGTTTGCGTAATCGCCGCGCGCTCCAGTCGGCCGCGTACGGGTTGGAGGCGCGACACGGCGTCGAACACCCTGGCCGGATCGCCGCCCGTCACCAGCGCCAGCCCCGCGGACACGAGCGCGTTCTGCGCCTGGTAGGCCCCTATCAGCGGCAGATTGACCGCGCTCTTCTGCCCGCCATGCTCGATTTCGAGGCTCTGCCCCAATTGTGTCGGTGTGCGGGACAGCAAACGGATGGAATCGGCATCACCGGTCTCCTGCTCGCCCACTGCGAACAGTCGCAGCCCCCGCTTGCGCGCATGATCTGCCGCCCGCGCGCTCCACGGATCGGTATCCTTGCCGCCGCCGGTCCAGATTACTGCCGCCGCGCCGTCCGCAACAACTTCATCGAACAGCCGCATCTTGGCAGCAAAATATTCTTCCATCGTCGCGTGGTAATCCAGGTGGTCGCGGCTGAAATTGGTGAACCCGGCAGCGGTGACATTCAGCCCTTCGTTGCGGAACTGGGACAGGCCGTGGCTCGATGCTTCATAGGCGACGTGGGTCACCCCTTCGCGGGCGAGGCCCGACATATTCGACAGGAAGGTCACGATGTCCGGCGTGGTCAGGCCGGTCGAGACGCTTTCGTCCGGCGTTGTCACCCCCAGGGTTCCGATGGAAGCGGCACGGTGGCCCGCCATGCGCCATATCTGGCGGGTCATCTCCACGCAGGACGTCTTGCCATTGGTGCCGGTGACCGCGACAATCGTGGCGGGAACGGGCCGGAAATACTGGGCCGCCAGGGCCGCAAAGATTTGGCGCGGGACGGCGGCGGGAATGTGGACTGCGCCTTCCACTGTGGCTTCCGGCCGGGCGACGATGGCTGCCGCGCCCGCAGCGACAGCAGCGGGAATGAAGTCTTCGCCGTTGACGATGGCTCCCTGAAACGCCCCGAAGACAGTACCCGGCGCAACCTTGCGGTGGTCGATCGCAAAGCCGGTCACGGTCAGGTCTGCCCCTGCGGAAAGGGGGACACCGGCACCGCTGGCAATCTGGCCCAGTTTCATCGGGCCATGCTCATTCGATCGCGCTCTGGATCAACGGCCGGAGGTCGCTGATGTCGACATCCGCGTGATTGTCCGGCCGGACGCCGAGCACGGGGCCGATGCGCGGGACGAGGCGCCCCACGACGGGCGCAGCGTTCCACGCCGCGGTGCGCTGGAACGAACTGGCAGTCGTGCCTTTGGGTTCGTCGAGCATCGCAATGATTACATAGCGCGGATTGTCCATCGGGAACGCCGCGGCGAAGGTCGAAACCAGCGACGATTGGCGGTAGCCGCCCTTGCCCGGCTTTTCCGCGCTGCCGGTCTTGCCGCCGACCCGGAAGCCGGGAGCGTCGGCATTCTTGCCCGTGCCGTAAACCGCGATCATCCGCATCAACTGGCGCATCCGGTAGCTGGTCGAAGCCTTGAACACCCGGCGGCCCTTGGGCGCTGCTCCGGGTTCGAGTTTGTGCAGCGTCGCGGGTCGCCAGATGCCGCCATTGACCATTGCAGCATAGGCGCTGGCAAGGTGCAGCGGTGTCACCGCAATGCCGTGGCCGTAGCTTACCGTCATGGTGCGCAGGCGCGGCCAGTTGTCGCCCGGCCAGATCGGAAACCCCTTGGCAGGTAGTTCGATATAGGGCCGTTCGTTCATGCCGAGGTCGATCATCGTCTGGCGCATCCGCTTGGGGCCCAGTTCGTCTGCAATTTTGGCGGTTACGATATTGGAAGAATGGATCAGCGCTTCCGGCACATTGATCGAAGCGCCCAGCGGATGGCTGTCCTTGATCGAAAATCGCCCGACCTTGATCGGCTGGTCGGCCTGATAGCGCTTGCCGAAATCGCGGACCACGCCCGCGTCGATTGCCGCCGCAATGGTCAGCGGCTTGAAGGTCGAACCAAGTTCATAAACCTGGTTGGTCACCCGGTTGAACATCAGATCGACGCCAGCGGCATCGATTTTGTTGGGATCGAATTCGGGCAGCGATGCCAGCGCCAACACCTCGCCGGTATCGACATCCAGGACAATTCCGGCTGCACCCATCGCGTTGGTCGACAGCATCCCGCGGCGGAGTTCATCCTCCAGCGCGCCCTGCACCCGCAGGTCGATGGACAGGGCGACCGGTTCGCCCCGCGTGGCGGGATCGCGGAGGTGGTCGTTCAGGACCTGCTCCATCCCGACCTTGCCGTTGCCCGCAGAATCGACATAGCCGAGAACATGCGCCGCCATGGAGCCCTGCGGATAGATCCGGTCGCTCTCCGGCGGCATTTCCAGAGCCAGCTCGCCAATCTGCTGCACCCTGTCGGCGTCTTCGCCCAGGATGCGGCGGCGGAGATATCCGGACTTGCCGGACGCCAGCTTGTCGGCCACGTCGGCCTCGTTCAGATCGGGAAAGATCGCCTTCAGCTGTGCCGCGACTTCCGCCGGGGAACGGACCAGCGGATTGGAAGGATCGCCCAGAGCCTTTGGATTATACCACAGCGCAAAGCCTGACGAAGCCCGGGCGAGCGGCGCGCCGTTGCGATCGGTGATTTCCCCCCGGTCGGGCAGCAGGGCCTGCGAAAGAGTGGTCATTTGCGGTCCGCTGCCGCCCAGCCCGAGCTGGATGATCCGCACGATCGCAGCCCCGGCGACCAAAGCGAACAGCAGTGCCAGCCACAGCACGCGCAGCCGCGCAACATCCAGCGATTGCTGACGTATGCTGACCAGGCGCACGCGGCCCGAAGATACCGCGGTGCTCGCCAGCATCGTGGTCATTCGCTCACCTGCGCGATCTGGCCGCTAAAGCCGGAACTGCGCGACAGCCGCTCGGCCAGTGTCTTGGCGGCGGGTCTGCTGCTGCGCTTCGATCCGGAGCTTTCCTCTTCCCGATCCTGGGAGCCGGTCAATGGCGATACCATGGAAATCAGGGTTGTTTCGTCTTCGTCCTCGGCCCGCGCGACACGGATCGGTTCCGGCGCGCCCGGACCCCGCGCGAGCCCCAACGCCGCGAGTTGCCGCGGACTATCGAGATACTGGTCGGCCTTGGGCGCCTCGTAACCGAAATCGATCTTGTTCCAGTTTGCCAGCTGCTGCTGGTTGCAGCGGGCTTCGAATTCGATTTCGAGAGTCTGCTTCTCGAGCTCAAGCGCGATGATGCTGCGCTCTGCCAGATGCACCTTATTCTTCACCGAATTGACATGGAAGGTCAGCACCAGGAAGATTGCGGCGCACACCGCCAGCAGCACGAACCAGCCGGTCTGGCGAAGGCGGCTACCATACGGCATCATGCGGCCTCCCTCGCCGGAGCTGCGGTGCGGACTGCATGGCGCAAGGTTGCGGACCGGGCGCGCGGATTGTCGTTCACTTCCTGTGCGGAGGGGCGGATTGCCCTTGAGACATCCTTGAAAATCGCCGGCCTGGGTTCGGCTTCGGGCATGTGCCGCGAACCGCCGCCTGTGGCCGAGGCTTCCCGCAGGAACCGCTTCACGATGCGGTCCTCGAGGCTGTGAAAGCTGACCACCGCCAGCCGGCCGCCTTCGCGCAGGACTCGTTCGGCTGCGGAGAGACCGCCGGTCAGTTCGTCAAGTTCAGCATTCACGTGGATGCGGATGGCCTGAAAGCTGCGCGTCGCAGGATCCTTGGGCGCGCCCGGGTGATAGCCGAGCGCGCTGCGCACCACGCGGGCCAGCTCGCCCGTCGTCGCCAAAGGGCGCGCGGCCACGATGGCGCGGGCGACGCGGCGGGACTGCCGCTCTTCGCCATACAGGTAAAGAACATTGGCAATCGCATCGTCGCTGGCGGTGTTGAGGAAGTCAGCGGCGCTCATGCCGTCCTGCGACATCCGCATGTCCAGCGGCCCGTCTTGCGAAAAGGCAAAGCCTCGCTCCGCCTGATCCAGTTGCATGGACGATACGCCGATATCCATCGCGACGCCGTCCACCTGATCCACCCCCGCTTCCGCCAGCGCTTCGGCCATTTCGGAGAAACGGCGTTCGTGCAGGACCAGGCGGGGCGGATCTTCGCGGGTCTCGGGCCAGCTACTACCGGCGGAGATCGCATCGGGATCGCGATCGAACGCGTGAACCGTCGCGCCCGCGTCCAGCAGCATCCGGCTGTATCCGCCAGCGCCGAAAGTCGCATCGACGATCACGTGCCCCGGAGCCGGGGCGAGCGCCGCAACGCATTCGCGCATCAACACCGGCACGTGAGCCGTGGAGGAGGCAGCACCGGTCATTTGCCGCGCGCCTTTGCGTGCGTTTCGGCGACCAGACTGTCGCACGCAGCCTTTGCACCGATCCAGTCATCGTCCATCCGCGCCAGTTCCGCCGGGTTCCAGATGGTGAAGAATCGGCCCGCTCCGTTGAAGAACAGGCCATCCTCGATATTCGCCAGGGTGCGGATGTGATCAGGCATCACGAAGCGGCCGCTGTCGTCGAACGGGACCGTGACATAACCGAACAGTTGGGAAGCGCGGGTATCGCGGTCGAACTCGCGCCCGAGACGGATGGCGACTTCCTCCTCGCGGTCGAGCTGGGCTTCCAATTCTGCATGACGGGACTGGCCGAACCCGACCAGGCATTTCAGTTTCTGGTGCTTGACCAGGCAGAGCATCCGGCCGTTGGAGGATTCCTTGACGGCGTTGCGGAATTGCGGGGGCAACACGAACCGGCCCTTGTCGCCCGCTGGCGAATAGGCTTGTCCGTTATACCCACCGAACTCCGCGCCTGCCACTTCCCCGAATTCCCTGCTCCGGGAGTTCCTGTTGCATCAAGAACCCCATTTGCGGACACGCCTTCCCCGCTTCCACCCGCACGCACTTGCGGGTGGCCCGCCCTGCGATTGCACGGCGCGCACGAGACGATTTGTCCGATGAGCCATGGTATTAACGCGGGCACGAAGCCGATGAAAGGGGAAATTAGGGTTTTTTACGGGAAAACACGGTAACTTGTTGATTTTATACGCGAGTTGTAGTGAATTTTTACGGCTAAACGAGGGGACTTCCCGTTAAAATACTCTGCAATTTCGGGTATTTCGGAAAGGACAAGGGGAGACTCGGACTCGCAAAAGAATCGCATCCCCTGAAATCCCCAGAAACCCTCAGCTATCCGCGAACGCCCGATCGGCCAGCACTTGCAGCCCGCGTTTGCGGCGCGGATCTTCAGCGTCCTGTTCGAGAATGGCAGCGTCGGCAACGATCAGCACGCGCCCGCTACCGATCGTGCAATCTGCGATCACCCCGTTTGCCGCGAGCTCGCAATTGGCCGGGGCGCCGGGTGACGTTCCGACAATCCGGAAATTGCCTGGCAGCCGCATTGGCAGTTCCGTGCCTTCGAACGCAACAGTGCGTTCGTCGTCGTCCTGCTGCGGGTCGAACTGCAACTCCAGTCCCCAGCGAGACAGAATCGGTGACAGCAGAATGACATCCTGAGGCCTGCGGCGGTCACCGATCGGAAAGCGCGAATGGCCGGTCAGCATCGGATCGGCGAACAGCAGCAGGTGCCCGCCGCCCCGCACCCAATCGTCCAGCGCGACATTCTCCGCACCGGACAGGGGCCTGGGCTGGGCAAGCAGTGCCCGGCCTACCGCCTCGGGAGAACCAAGTCCCGCAGCCCCCGCCAGGGTATCGAGCGGAACCAGTTCATAGTCCTGTTCCAGCACAGCGCGCGCCCAATGAGGATCGGCGTTTCCGGCAATCAGCTCCTCCACGCCGGCCGCCTCCCCCCAATAGATCGGCAGTGTGCCCATCAGGCCGAGCGGGCGGCGCTCCGAAGCTGGGGATAGCGCCCACACGGCCAGCGCCGCGACCAGAAAAGTCACTGCAATGGCCGCAGCGAACCGCCGCTGGACAGTCAGCCCGGCGGTGCCAGCCTTGCCCGAAGGCGGGATCTCAGGGACGCGGGGCAGTGCCTTCTTCCGGCATGATCGCCGGTTCCCGGACCGTCTGGCCCGCCGGTTCGCTCGGCAGATCGGGGACGACCCCGGCTTCTGCCAGGGGATCGCTTTGCACCGGCGCCGTTACCGTGGGCGCGACGGTCGCAGCGGCGGCGGGAACGGTTTCCGCCTCGGACAATTGCGCACGGTCGTAAACCACCTGTGCCAGACCGATCAGCAGGATGATCATTCCCAAACCAGCCAGCCCGATCTGCAACCGTTGGACCGATTCCCCGCGCGCGTTGTCGGCTGGCAGGGAGATGACCTCCGCCGCATCGTCCGGCGTGCGCTGTGCTTTAGGGAAGATCGAATTCAGGGCCATGCCTGAGTTATAGCCTGCCACTGGCGGCACAATCAATCACGCAGCCACGGAAAAGGCTTCAGGCCTTTGCTTTCCAGCCAGTCGGCGTTGTAAAGGCTGGACAGATAACGAAAGCCGGTGTCGCACAGAATGGTCACCACGCGGGGATCCTCGCGCCCCTCGGATACCAGCTGGCGGCCCAACTCGATCGCGCCGGCGACATTGATGCCGGAGGACAGGCCAAGACACAGCCCTTCGTCCTGCAGCAGGCGTGCAACCCAGAGCATCCCTTCTTCGTCCGAGATACGAAACTGGGTGTCGATCGGCGCGCCTTCGAGATTGGCCGTGATCCGGCCCTGCCCGATTCCTTCCGCCACCGAGCTGCCTTCTGCCTTCAGCTCTCCGTGGGCGTAATAATTATACAGCGCTGCACCATGCGGATCGGTCAGGGCGATGCGGACATTTTCGTCATGGCTTTTCAGCCCCATTCCGACCCCGGCAATCGTTCCCCCGGTTCCCGCTGCGCAGGTAAAGCCATCGATCCGGCCGTCCATCTGCGCCCAGATCTCTTCGGCCGTTCCGTCGATATGGGCCTTGCGGTTGGCGGTGTTGTCGAACTGGTTCGCCCAGACTGCGCCCTCTGTTTCTTCCGCCAGCCTGCGCGAGGTGTGGACGAAGTGGCCGGGATTGGAAAACGGCGCGGCCGGAACCAGAACCAGCTCGGCACCCAGCGCGCGCAGCGTGTCCATCTTCTCCCGGCTTTGTGTTTCGGGCATCACGATGATCGTGCGGTACCCGAGCGCATTGGCCACCAGCGCAATGCCGATCCCGGTATTCCCGGCGGTGCCTTCCACGATGGTCCCGCCCGGCAGCAGGGCGCCGCGGCTTTCGGCATCGCGCACGATATACAGCGCGGCCCGGTCCTTGACCGACGCACCGGGGTTCGCGAATTCGCACTTGCCCCAGATCTCGCAGCCTGCGGCTTCGCTGGGACCTTGCAACAGAACAATCGGCGTATTGCCGATCAGGTCGAGGGAGTCAGATTTAACCGATGAGATTGTCATCATAACGGGTTAGGCTGCGCGTCCGCCGCCTTCAACGCAATTCCGCTTCGGCACGGAGAAATCAATCTTCCGGCGCGATCGTGACCCTTAGCCCATCGAGATCGGCGGTAAATGGAACCTGGCACGACAGCCGCGAATTTTCCGTGCGGTAGTCGGAGCTTTCCAGCAAATCGTCCTCATCCTCGGACAGTGCGGGAAGTTTGCCGATGAATTCGGGATCCACATGAACATGGCAGGTCGCACAGGAACAGCAACCCCCGCACAGGGCCAGCAATTCGTCGAACCCGTTGTCGCGAATGGCCTCCATCACGGTCAGGCCGTCCTCGACATCGATGGTGGTTTCTTCTCCGGCGCGATTGACGACGATCAGCTTCGGCATGATGGGTGGTTCCTGTTGTTCTGGTCTGCTGGTGTTCGAGCGTTCGGGCGGGAGCTAAGGACTGGACGACAGTTTGGCAATACCGACTTTGGCCGGACTCCGGCCGGACTTTGGCCCATTGATGGAGCGAACGAATGGGATTGACCGCAGAACAGATCCGGCTCGGAATAGATCATGTTGCCGCCATCGAACCGGCGTTCGGGCGCGCACTCGCCGCTGCCGATTATCCGGAGCCGCGCATCCGGCCGACCGGGTATCAGACCTTGCTGCGCACCATCGTTGGCCAGCAAGTCAGTGTGGCGGCTGCGGCCTCCGTCTGGCGCAAGCTGGAGGCTGAACTGGGCGAGGATATGGCCCCGGGAGCGTTGCTGGAGAAGGATTTCGAGACTCTGCGCGCCTGCGGCCTGTCACGGCAAAAGCAGGGTTATGCCCGATCCTTGTGCGAACTGGTGGTCAGCGGCGAACTGCCGCTCGACAATTTGCCCGCCGATGACGAGGAGGCGATCGCCGAACTGGTACGGATCAAGGGCATTGGCCGCTGGTCCGCGGAAATCTACCTGCTGTTTGCCGAGGGGCGCCCCGATATCTGGCCCGCCGGTGACCTGGCCGTCATGGCAGGGTTACACAAGATCCTCGAATTGCAGGAACGGCCCAGCGAGAAGCTGACGCGCGCAATGTCCGAAGCCTGGCGGCCGCACAGGGGCGCAATCGCGATTTTCACCTGGCATTGCTACAATAACCCGGCGCTGTAGGTCGTTCGCAGAAAATATCCCCTTGGCCGGGAAATTCTGCTTAAGTGTCGGGCATCACAATTGGGAGCATCTCGACATGAAATCGCTAACCAGATTTTCTCGCCTTTTGGGCGGGTGCGCGCTCGCCGCCATGGCGCTCACCATTGCCGCCGGCGCGCGCGCCGACCATCACGCAGGAACCCAAACCGCTATGACCGACAAGACCGCTGCCGCACCACTGATCCCGCGCGAGGATCTGTTCGGCAATCCGACCAGATCGTCGGGCCAACTCAGCCCCGATGGACAGTGGCTTAGCTGGCTGGCCCCGAAGGAAGGGGTGATGAATGTGTGGATTGCGCCGGTCAGCGATCCGTCGGCTGCCCGTCCGATGACCAATTCGACCGACCGGCCGATCCGCCAGTATTTCTGGGCAGGCGATTCCAAAAGCCTGCTGTATGTCCAGGACAAGGGCGGCGACGAGAATTTCCTGCTTTACGGGATCGACCTCGCAACCGGCAAGGAGCGCACGCTCACCCCGTTCGAGAATACGCGCGTCCAGATTGTCGGCACCTCCTTCGCCAAGCCGGACCAGATTCTCGTCGGGGTAAACAACCGCGACCCCCGCTTTCATGACGTCCATCTGCTCGACCTTGGCACCGGAGAATTGTCGCTCGTGATGGAGAACAATGGCTTTGCCGGATTCCTTGCCGATGACGAGTTGAACCTTCGCATGGCGCTGCGCCCAAATGCCGCGGGGGGAATGGATTTCTTCCCGGTCTCGGACGGTGAAGTAGCCGCCGCGGCGACGGAAAGCACCGCATTGGCGGATTCGCTGACCACCCAGCCCGCCGGATTCACCAACGATGGCAAGACGCTGTACTGGATCGACAGCCGCGGGCGGAACACCGCAGCCCTGATCGCGCAGGACACCGCAACCGGCGAAAAGCGGCTGATCGCGGAGAATGACAAGGCCGATATTGGCGGTGCCATGTCCGATCCAAAGACCGGCGAGCTGGAAGCCTACAGCTTCACCTATCTCACCACGGAATGGACCGCGATCGATCCCGATGTCGAGGCCAGCCTGGCATTCCTCGACAGCAGGCTGGACGGTGAATTCGGGGTCCAGTCGCGCACCAAGGCAGACGACAAGTGGATCGTGTGGAATGATCCGCTGACCGCGCCGAGCAAGACCTACCTCTATGACCGGACGGCGGGCACGCTCAACGAATTCTATACCACCCGCCCGGAACTGGTCGGTGCGCCGCTGCAACCGATGCACACGCGAGAGATTGCCTCTCGCGACGGCCTCACCCTGCCCAGCTACCTTACCCTGCCGCCGGGTAGCGACAGCGATGCGGACGGGGTGCCCGATGCTCCGGTGCCCATGGTGCTGGTGGTTCACGGTGGGCCGTGGGCGCGCGACGGTTTAGGCTTCAACGCTTACCACCAATGGCTCGCCAACCGCGGCTATGCGGTAATGAGCGTCAACTTCCGCGGCTCGACCGGATTCGGCAAGGACTTCATCTCCGCCGGCGATCTGGAATGGGGCAAGAAGATGCATGACGACCTGATCGATGCGACCAATTGGGCGGTCGAACAGGGGATCACTCCCAAGGACAAGGTCGCGATCATGGGTGGTTCCTATGGCGGCTATGCGACCCTGGCCGGTCTCGCCTTCACGCCGGACGAATTCGCCTGCGGGGTGGATATCGTCGGACCATCGAATCTCGAAACCCTGCTCAAGACCATTCCACCCTATTGGGAGCCGCTGATCGCGCAGTTCCATGAACGCATGGGCAACCCCAACACGCCCGAAGGCCTGGCGATGCTGAAGGAACGCTCCCCGCTATACAGCGCAGACAAGATCACCAAGCCGCTGCTGATCGGCCAAGGTGCCAACGACCCGCGCGTCAACCAGGCGGAAAGCGACCAGATCGTTGCCGCGATGAAGGAAAAGGGCATTCCGGTGACGTACGTGCTCTATCCCGATGAAGGACACGGCTTCGCCAAGCCGTCCAACAACATCGCTTTCAACGCCATTACCGAGAATTTCCTCGCCACCTGTCTCGGCGGGCGCGCGGAACCGATCGGCGACACGGTGAAGGATTCGACCGCAAAGATCGTCGAAGGTGCCGACTTCGTGAAAGGCCTGGACGATGCGATCGGTGGCTAGCGCCGCTTCCGGCCTTGGGACGAAATGAATGCGGCGCGGCGATCCGGACGACCCGGATTGCCGCGCCGCTTGGTAACGGCCCAATCTTGATTGCTGACAAACATATCCGCAACGGCTACCCGCACCGCCGATAAGAACTTCGGGAGCGGGTTGCATGACACAGAAAAAAGCGATTTTCATCACCGGCGGCGGGTCCGGCATCGGGCGTGCCATTGCGCTGTATTTTGCCGAGCGCGGCTGGTTCGTCGGCCTCGGCGATGTCGACGTGGCCGGCATGAAGGAAACCGAGCGGCTGATCGCCAACGGTTTCTGCTATTCGCACAAATTCGACGTCCGCGACCGTGCTGCGTGGGACGAGGCGCTGGCCGCTTTCGCCACGGCTGCGGGCGGGCGGATCGATGTGATGGTCAACAACGCCGGCATTCCGCTCGGCGGAGTGCTGGCGGAAAACACCGTCGCCGAAATCGAGCGCTGCCTCGACATCAATCTCAAGGGAGTCCTGTTCGGCGCACAGGCCGCCTATCCCCATCTCCAGAAATCGGCTCCGGGCAGCTGCCTGCTCAACACGTCCAGCGCGGCCGGAATTTTCGGGACCGCGGGCAGTTCGGTCTATTCCGCAACCAAGTTCGGTGTGCGGGCGATCACCGAGGCGCTCGACGGCGAGTGGGCGGAAGACGGGATCAAGTCACGGTCCCTGATGCCCAGCTTCATCGACACGCCGCTGCTGAAACACGCGCCCAACGCCGCCACAAATCAGGCCATCGAGACGATCGTTCGGGATGCCGGGCTGGAGATTACTCCGGTGCTGGAAGTGGCGCAGGCGGCATGGGACGCGGTGCACGGCGAAAAGCTGCACACCACTGTCGGCCCCACAGCGAAGCGGCTGGCGTTCGGATCGCGCTGGATGCCCGAACGGCTGCGCCGGCAGATGAAGAATTCGCGCCGCCCTCTAGTCGGCCGGTAAGGCGGCCTGGACGAGCTCGTCGATCTGCTTGGCCAGCGCTATATCGCGCCGGGACAATCCGCAGGCATCATGCGTAGTCAGGGTAATCTCGACCTTGTTGTAGACATTGAACCATTCGGGATGGTGGTCCGCTTTTTCCGCCAGAATTGCCACGCGGGCCATGAACCCGAAGGCTTCGACGAAATCGGCGAATTCAAACCTGCGCTCCATCGCCAGTCCTTCGCGGGATAGCGACCAATGGGGCAGTTCCTTCATGGCGGCGGTGCGTTCTTCGGCGGATAGAGGGGCAATGGCCATGGAATTCTTTCCGGTAAGGTTGGTGTGCTTGTTACGCCCGCAGGTTTCACCTATCGCGGCGGAGCATGCAAGCCTGTCATCTTGACGCGAGCAAACTCGCCTGCCGCCGCGGCGAGCGTTTGCTGTTTCGCGGAGTTCACCTGATGCTGAAGCCGGGCGAGGCGTACCATGTGGCTGGCCCCAACGGCATCAGCAAGACCAGCCTGATGCGCATTCTCGCGGGGCTGCTGCGCCCCTTTTCCGGCCAGGTGAAACGCACCGGCGATGTGGCGCTGCTCGACGAAAGGTCCGCGCTCGATCCGCAGGTCTCGCTCGGCAAGGCCCTCGCCTTCTGGGCCGACCTTGACGGAGTGGGCCAGCACGAGCGGCATGCCTGCACCGATCATGTGGGCCTGACCGACTTGCTTGATGTGCCCGTCCGGTTCCTGTCGACCGGGCAGCGCAAGCGGGCGGCCCTTGCCCGAATGCAGGGCCAGCAAGCCCCGATCTGGTTGCTTGACGAACCGCTCAACGGGCTGGACGCCGCGGGTGTGGCCCTGACCGAGATCATGGTGGCCGATCACTGCGCAGGGGGCGGAATCGTCGTGGTGGCATCGCACCAGCCGATGGCGCTCCCAATGGCGAGGACACTGGAACTGGCGGAATTCATCCCGTGATCGGGCGGCTCATGCGGCGAGACCTGGCGCTTCTTATGCCGGGCGGGAAGCGCGGCGGGTCGATTCTGCCGCTGCTGTTCTTCCTGGCGGTGGCGATGCTCTATCCGTTTGCCGTCGGTCCGGACGCCCAATTGCTCGCGCGCACCGGCGGCGGGGTGATCTGGGTGGCGGCGTTGCTCGCCGCGATCCTGCCGCTCGACCGGCTGGTCGCGCCCGATCTGGAACAGGGGGTGTTCGACCAACTGGCGCTGCGCGGAATTTCCGAAGAACTGGCGCTGGCAGTGCGGATGGCGGCCCACTGGTTCAGCTTCGCGCCGCTACTGCTGTTGGCTACCATACTCGCGGCTGCGCTTCTGTCGCTCGACGGCGAAACTTTGCGCAAAGTCCTGCTCGGCCTGCTGGCCGGCACGCCTGGCCTCGCAGCAATCGGGGTAATGATTGCCGCGCTGACTGCGGGTCTTCGCGGAGGAGTGGCGCTATCGGGCCTGTTGCTGATCCCGCTCGCGGTGCCGATCCTGATCTTCGGCGCTGGCAGCCTGTCACGGCCCGATGGCGCGGGAATTGCTCTCGCGGCGGCGATCAGTCTCGTGCTGGTAGCGATTGCACCCTTCGCGGGCGGGGCTGCAATACGGGCCGCGCGCGAAGGCTGAGCCCGTCAGCTATACGGCGGCTTGTCGAGCCCAAGCCGACTCTTGGTGAAAATCTCCACGCCGGTTTCCGTCACCCCCAGCGAATGTTCGAACTGCGCGGATAGCGACTTGTCCCGGCTGACCGCGGTCCAGCCATCCTTGAGCACCTTGGCCCACGGCTTGCCCGCGTTGATCATCGGTTCGATGGTGAAAAACATTCCCGGCTTCAGTTCCGGTCCGGTTCCGGCCTTCGCCGCGTGGATGACCTCGGGCGCATCATGGAACAACCGTCCGAGGCCATGGCCGCAGAATTCGCGCACCGTGGTGTAACGATTTTCGCGAGCATGCGCTTCGATTACCGCGCCGATATCGCCCAGCCGCGCGCCCGGTTTGACCTGTTCGATCCCCAGCATCAGGCATTCATGCGTCACATCCACCAGCTTGCGCGCCTTCAGCGGCACATCGCCGACGAGGTACATCCGGCTGGTATCGCCGTGCCACCCGTCCAGCAGCGGGGTCACGTCGATATTGACGATGTCGCCGTCCTTCAGCGCTTTTTCGGAAGGGATGCCATGGCAGATCACGTGGTTGATCGAAATGCAGCAGCTATGAGTGTAACCGCGATACCCAAGCGTCGCCGGAACCGCGCCGCCAGCCAGCGTCATTTCGCGCACCGCATCGTCGAGTTCGGCGGTAGTTACGCCCGGCACCACCAGCGGCACCATCGCATCGAGGATGTCCGCAGCCAGCGCCCCCGCACGGCGCATCCCTTCGAATCCTTCAGGCCCGTGGAGCTTAATGGTACCGTCACGCAGGACGGTATCGGCGCTTTCGATCACTTGATATTCGGTCATCCGGCCCATGTAGCGATCGTTACCGGAAAATGCGAGAGCCTAGCGCACGGCGGAAAAGGCAGCGCGGTATTTAGGCTTCACAGCCGCCAGAACTTGCGCGTCGACCGGCAGCGTTACCTCGTAACTTCCATCCGCATAGGAGCCCGCGACATAAGGGCCCGCGTAGAGTCCGATCCGGTCCAACGTGCGTCCGTTCGACGAGCCGGGGATCACAGTCAGTTGGGTCACTTCGGGGCATTGGCCGAACGTCCCCGACTGATCATCGGGCGCCCCTGCGTTCCTCTGCTTACGCTGCCGGTCAAGCGCGGGGCAGTAGGTCGCTGCAACTGCGCTGGTGAGTGCCGCCGGGGACACGAACATTTCGACCCCTTCCATCGCGCGGCCGGTCTGCTTGTCCCATACCAGCGAGGTTACTCCGTAAATTCCGTGCGCCCCGCCAGTGTAGGTAGCAAATTCATAGGTCAGGCTGAGCCAGTCGGGCAGGTTCGCGGCGACTTTCCATTCCGCCAAAAGGCTTTGCTGGCGATACGGGAAACCCTCTTCGGCCGTGAGCTTTCGTTCGGCTTCCGCGTTGGCCCTCATCTCCGATTTCGCAGCGTCCGCCCTTCGTTCGATCTCGCGGGCCAGCGGCGGGATCGCGCCAACCGCTGCCGGATAGGCGAATTTGTAGGAATACAGGTCGTTCTCTTCTTCCACCGAGACACCCTCGGCAGTGGAGGCCCGGGCTGCGGCGGTCGCGCTTGAGCCCGCCTCCTGCGACCGGTGTGCTTCCGACGCTGGTGAACACGCCGCAAGCGTCAGCAGGGTGGCGGTAACGCAAGCTTGCACAACCAGAGGTCGACTCATGGAAATTCTCCTCGCCCAATTCGGCGCATGATGTGTAAAGGCTTTGCCATGAGCAATACACCGGATTTGATTCAGGCCGATCGCGCGCAGGATGCAATACGCATCCATCTTGTAAACAAGGACAGCTTCGAAAGCTGGGTCCGGACTTTACCCGCTGGCCAGCGGGCGGCGCTCGCCGCGCAGAAATTTGACGGTAGCGGCTATCAGGTCGGTATCGTTCCCGAAGGGGACGATTGGTTCGCAGTCGGCGGGGTCGCCGATCCGGAGAGTCTTTCCAGCTGGTGTCTGGGCAAGCTGGCGGAGGAATTGCCCGCGGGCACATATCGGTTGGCCGATCATGATCCCGCAGCGGCGATTTTCGGCTGGCAGACCGCGCAATACAGCTTCACCCGCTACAAATCGGAAGCCGAGGATGCCGGTCCGCGCATCCTGCTGTCGAAGCAGGCGAACGCCATCGATCGCGGCCTTGCCGAGGCCAGGGCGGTCAACATGGTCTGCGATCTGGTCAACACTCCGGCAGAGGACATGGGGCCTGCGGCATTGGAAGATGTGGCAGCGCGGCTGGCGAAGAAATACGGCGCGCAATTGACTGTCACCAAGGGCGACGTGCTGGAGCGGGAACACCCGATGATCCACGCCGTCGGCCGGGCCGCCGCGCGCAGCCACGCACCCCGGCTGATCGAGCTCGAGTGGGGCGACACCAAGGCACCGCGGCTGGCAATCGTCGGCAAGGGAGTGTGCTTCGATTCCGGCGGGCTGGACGTCAAGTCCAGCGCCGGAATGCTGCTGATGAAGAAGGATATGGGCGGCGCGGCGCACGCATTTGCATTGGCCGACCTGATCATGGGCAGCGGCCTTCCGGTCCGGCTTCACCTGCTGGTTCCGGCGGTGGAAAATGCGATCGCGGGCAATGCATTCCGCCCGGGCGACGTGTTGAAGAGCCGCAAGGGTCTGAGTGTCGAGATCGGCAACACCGATGCCGAGGGGCGTCTGGTGCTGGGCGATGCCTTGACCCGGGCAAGCGAGGAATATCCCGATCTGATCATCGATTTCGCTACCCTGACCGGCGCGGCGCGGGTTGCCCTGGGTCCGGACTATCCCGCGCTGATGACCCGGCGCGACGAAACCGCCAGGGAATTGCTGGATGCGGGGGCAGAATGCGATGATCCCCCTTGGCGGATGCCGCTGCCCGAAGCCTACGCAGAATGGCTGAAATCGGACATTGCGGACGTCAACAATTCGCACACCAATGCCTTTGCCGGGGCCAGCGTTGCGGGGCTGTTTCTCGACAAATTCGTCGGCAGCCACGAGGACGGAACGCCGATCGACTGGGCCCATTTCGACACCTTCGCATGGCGGCCGTTTGCCAAGCCGGGGCGGCCCAAGGGCGGCGCGGCATACGGGCTTCGCGCCGCGTTCCGGATGCTGCAGCGCCGGTATGGCCGCGGCAGCTCCCCATCTTCGTGAGGCCGCGCCATGCTTGCCCGCAGGTCCGCAAGGGGCTAAGCGCGCGCATCCCCTCTCGCGGGGCAAGACTTGAAATCGCATGGCGGGGCAGATCGATCCGGTGAAAATGGTTGGCGCTTATGAATTGCCAGAGGGTTTGCTCACCCTTGACGGCCCGGTCGTGCGTCCGGCACCTGGCACCCTGCCGCTGCGGGGCGACCTGGCTCATATCGCGCTAGCCGACCGCTATCTTGTTGCCCATTACGTCGTCCCGCAAGCCTACCGGATTGGCCCGGCCGATGCGGCGCTGAAACTGACCGCGAGCAAGGATGCGGAGACCGTTGCCACCCTGCCCGCAGGCAGCGCGTTCGAAGTGCTCGACCATGCGGGCGCATGGTCATGGGGCTGTGTCGGCCCGGACGGCCCGACCGGCTATCTCCCGACTGCGCAGCTCGCCGAACCGGATTGATGACCACCAGCGTTTTCATCGACGGCGCGGCGGGCACCACCGGCCTCGAAATCCGCGAGCGGCTGGCGGGGCGGCCAGAATTCACTCTCCTCACGCTTTCCGGTGAACTGCGCAAGGATCCATCGGCCCGCCGGGAGGCGATCAACGAGTGCGACGTCGCGATCCTGTGCCTGCCCGATGATGCCGCGCGCGAAGCTGTGGCCCTGATCGGCAACCCGCGCACCAGGGTGATCGACGCATCCACCGCGCACCGGGTGGCCGAAGGGTGGACCTACGGGTTTCAGGAACTGACCGGGCGCGAGAGGATTGCGGCGGCCAGCCGAGTATCGAACCCGGGCTGCTATCCGACCGGTTTTCTGGCGCTGGTCGCGCCTCTGGTCCGCGCGGGCCTGCTGCCCGCTGACTGGCCGTACAGCGTGAATGCGGTGTCGGGCTATTCCGGCGGCGGCAACGCCCTGATCGACCGGTTTGCGGCTGACCCTGCAATTGCCTGGCGCGGCTACGGGCTTGGCCTGGACCACAAGCATCTGGCCGAGATGCAAGCCTATGCCGGTCTGGCCCATGCCCCGCTGTTCTCGCCAGCGGTCATCGACGCGCATCGCGGAATGGTTGTCGATGTGCCTCTGCCCCTCGGCGCCATGACCGGGGCCGGTTCGGTTGCACAGATCCATACTGCGCTGAGTGCTTTCTACGCAGGATCGGCGATCGTCCGCGTGATGCCGGTGAATGTCGCTCCGGAAGAACTGCTGCTGCGCAAGGATGCCGCGCCGTGGGATGGCATGGATCTCCATGTATTCGGCAGCGCCGACGCGTCGCAGGTCCGCCTGATCGCGCGGCTGGACAATTTGGGCAAAGGGGCAAGCGGTGCGGCGGTGCAGTCGCTCAATCTGATGGCCGGCCTGGCGGAAGAAACGGGCCTGTCACTCACCCTGCCCGGCTAAGCCACCAATGGAGAAAGAGCTGCCTCAATATTAGGCAAATCTCGCCTGAATTTTGTGCAGGACCCCCAGCAATGGCCGCCATCGTGCCCGTAGCGAAACGCCGGATGGCGCGTGGACTGCTGGCAATACGGGCTTTGGCAATCGCGCAGATTGCGTTACCTCTGCCGTTCCATACCTTGGCACGATTCTTGGATTACTTTTCCGGATCACAGCCGGTTCGATGCTTAGGAACTATTTTCAGTGAAAAAAATCGAAGCGATCATCAAGCCGTTCAAGCTCGACGAAGTGAAAGAGGCTTTGCATGAAATCGGGGTCTCGGGGATCACGGTAACGGAAGCAAAGGGCTTCGGCCGCCAGAAAGGCCATACCGAGCTTTATCGCGGTGCCGAATATGTCGTGGATTTCCTGCCGAAAGTGAAACTCGAAGTCATGGTTTCCGACGATATTGCCGAGCGCGTGGTCGAAGCGATCGCTGCTGCTGCGAAAACCGGGCGCATCGGTGATGGCAAAATCTTCGTATCGAATATCGAAAGCGCCCTGCGCATCCGTACCGGCGAAACGAACGACGATGCAATCTGAGGGGCCATGTTCCGCGTCAACGGTCAGAGCCCAGCTATCTAGTCAAACCGCGCGGCCCACAGGGGCGGGCCGAGGCCGGTAACCCATCAAGCCCTGGACGTTCAAGAGGGAATACAAATGGCGACTGCGAAAGAAGTCCTGAAGCAAATCAAGGACGAGGAAATCGAGTGGGTGGACCTGCGCTTCACCGATCCGAAGGGCAAATGGCAGCACCTCACCATGGTCGCCCGCGTCCTGGGAGAAGACGAGCTTGATGACGGGTTGATGTTCGATGGTTCCTCCATCGAAGGCTGGAAGGTCATCAACGAATCCGACATGATCCTGCGTCCCGACCTCGACCGCGTTTTCCTCGACCCGTTCAGCGCGACGCCGATGATGATCCTGTTCTGCGATATCGTCGAACCCTCCACCGGCGAACTATACGGCCGCGACCCGCGCTCGACCGCCAAGCGCGCGCAGGCCTATGTCAAAACCGCGGGCCTCGGCGACACGATCTATGTCGGGGCCGAAGCCGAATTCTTCATGTTCGACGATGTCCGTTTCGAAGACGGCTATGCCGCATCCGGATTTGCAATCGACGACATCGAACTGCCGACCAATTCCGGTAAGGAATACGAAAGCGGCAACATGGGCCACCGCCCGCGTGCCAAGGGCGGCTATTTCCCCGTTGCCCCGGTTGACAGTGCGGTCGATATCCGCGGCGAAATGGTCAGCACGATGCTGGAAATGGGCCTACCCTGCGACAAGCACCACCACGAAGTGGCATCGGCCCAGCACGAGTTGGGGGTTACATTCGGCACATTGCTCGAAACCGCCGACAATATGCAGATCTACAAATATGTGGTCCAGCAAGTCGCCCATGCCTACGGCAAGACAGCCACCTTCATGCCCAAACCGATCAAGGACGATAACGGTTCGGGTATGCACACCCACATGTCGATCTGGAAAGACGGCAAGAACACCTTCGCCGGGAATGGCTATGCCGGCCTGTCCGATACCTGCCTGTATTACATCGGCGGCGTGATCAAACATGCCAAGGCGCTGAAC
>NZ_JAXMJI010000059.1:0-20726 GCF_034376665.1 Allopontixanthobacter sp.
ACCCCCATTTCCCTGCGGCCCAATGAATTCCGGCTGCTCCGTTTCCTGGCGGAAAATCCCAACCAGGTCCTGTCGCGCAGCGACTTGATCGCCGGTCTGGGCAAGCAGGAACCGGCGGTTGACGAACGGACGGTCGATGTCTGGATCGGGCGTCTGCGGCGGGCGCTGAAGGCTGCGGGCGCGGGCAATCCCCTGCGCACGGTGCGCTCGCTCGGATATGTCTTCGACGCCGGGTGATCCGGATTACGCTCGAGGTCAGAATTCGGCAGATATCGAGAACGAGAAGCTCTGGCCGACTTCATAGGAATTGATTTCGATCCGGGTCGTGCCGTTATCCTGAAATTCGAAATTGTCGCGCCCGAAGATGTTGCGGGCCTCCAGTTTCAACTCAAGCGGGATACTGCCGAAATTGATTCCCTGCCGCGCAACCAGATCGACCGTAAGGCCGGGGTTTTCGATGATATCGGGCAGGGATGAGGTGCCGCGGCTGGTGACGCGCTCGCTTTCGTAAGCGACCAGCAGGGTAATCTGTTGCAGCCGGTCGGTGTCTTCGAGGCCAAGCTGCAGATTGACCAGGTGGTCGGATTGCCCCGTCAGCGGCACGCCGTCGCGGAAGAAATTGCTGGCGGGCTGTTCGGCGAAGGGGAAGACCTGCGCCGTATCGCCATCGACTACCTGCAATTCGGATTGGGTATAGGTATAGTTTGCGATGGCGATGGCCCGCTTGCTTTCGAACCATCCGCCCAGATCCATCAGGTCATACCCGTACTGCACGTCGAATTCGATCCCGTAGAGCGTGGCCGATGGAGCATTGGCGAAACCGAACACCTGTTCGTTGTCGTTGAAGTTCGAAAACACTTCGATCGGCCGTTTGATGTCCTTGTAAAACCCGGCAATCGCCAGCCGGTTGTCGCGCCCGAAATAATATTCGGCGCGGATTTCGGCGTTGGTGAGCTCGCTGTCTTGCAGGAACGGGTTGCCGTTGAAGCGGCGGTTGTTTTCCGGGTTGAAATAGGTCTGGAACACCAGCTCGCGGAACTGGGGCCGGGCGATCGTACGCGACGCATTGGCGCGGATCTGCACCGATTCAACAGCTTCCCAGGTAATCGTGGCGGCGGGCAGGAAGTAATCGTTGGCGATGAGCGTGGAACTGCTCGATCCCAGCGGAATCGCGAACACTTCGACCGGGTCGACGGTCTGGACGGCATCTTCATACCGCACACCGACATCGATCGTGACCCCGCTGATCGGCGTCAGCAGCGACTTGAGATAGACGGCATGAACTTCCAGCCCGGCGCTGAATGCCGGGTCCGACTGGGTCGTTTCGATCAGTCCGATGTTGAAGAAATCGATGACTGCATCGCCCAGCAGTAGATCGGGCCGCAAGGCGCCGACCGCATCGGGAAAATCGGTTCCGGCATCGAACAGGAATTCGCGCCGCGCCGAAAAGCGGCTGGTATCGGTATAGGCGTAACCGGCCGAGAGCTGGAGCCAGTCGGTGAGCGGGTAGCCGGCGTCTATCCCGCCGTACCACTGTTCTTCCTTGAGGTTCGAAAACGCGACCGAGGCGGTGCCGGTCTGGCGATCGAGCACATTGATGAACCTGTCGCCCAGCGGGTCCGCCGCGAGGTTGGTGCGGACATATTCGAACGAATATTCGTACGGAGCCTCGCGCTGCGTCTGGGCATAGCTGCCGCGCAGATCGAGCGACAGATCGCCGAATTCCATATCACCCACGAACTGGCTGTTGATCAATTGCCGCTCGTACCACGCGGTGTCCTGGATGAATTCGCTGTCATCGTTGCGAAGATCCTCGCCGATCGCCAGCCGCGACTGTTTGAGCGAGTCGCGAATATACAGATTGGTCCAGCGAAATGTGTGCTCGCCCAGATCCAGGCCCACGCCGAGCAGGCCATTCACGAGAATGCGGTTGTCGGTCACGAAATCGCGGAAATCCCGGTCCAGGTCGAGGTCCGCATTCGAAGCCAGTTGCCGGGTGATCGAGCGGTTGCGCCATTTGTTGCTGATGGAAGCGGTGGCGATGACACCGAGCCGTCCGTCCGATCCGACATCCCACGACGTGCCGCCCGAAACTCCGCCGGAGAAATTGGCGGGCAGGGTGCCGACGCGCTGCGTCAGGACCAGGTTGGGATTGCCCAGCTGCTTGGCGATTTCCTGCTGGTCGACACCCAGGTCGCTGATCCGGGCACCGCTGTCGAAAAACGCCTGCAAGGCGGGCGGAACGTCACGGGTCCCGTCGTCGAAGCCGAAAGCGTCGAAATCCGAACCGTAATGATCGATGCCGCTGGAAAAGGTGGTCTGTTCGTCACCGCTAATGCCGGCACTGATCTTGACGAAGCTTTCCTCGGGTACGGCGCGGGTGGTGAGATTGATTACCCCGCCGCCGAATTCGCCCGGGAAATTGACCGAATAGGTCTTCTGCACCAGCGACGATGCGATCATGCTGGTTGGAAAGATGTCCAGCGGGACCACCCGGCTGAGCGGCTGCGGAGAAGGGAGCGGCAGTCCGTTGAGCAAGGCAAGCGAATAGCGGTCGCCGAGACCGCGCACGAACACGAAGCCCTGTCCCTGGACGGAAAGCCCGGTCACCCGGCCCAGAGCCCCGGCAATGTCGCCTTCGCCCGTCCGCGCAATCTGTTCGCTGTTGAGAACGGATACGACCTGGGTCGAGCTGCGCGTCACATCGCGCGTTCGCCGCCCGGTCACGATGATCTCGCTGCCCCCGGGGATGGAAATATCCGTATCCTCGACGGTTTCGTCACTCGGCGGAGTTTCCGCAAGTGCCGGTTCGGGGGGCGTTTCGACCGCCTGCGCCATCGCGGCACCCGGCCATGCCAGCGCTGTCGTCATCAGGAGAAGAGCCGTCAGTGGCTGTCCTTTGGTCATGGTATGAGACCCTCTCAACGTGTCTTGGCCCGTTCTGTCGAACCGGCCGCAAGGCGCGGCGCAAATAATCCAGGAATGCCGAAAATGCAGGACGCGGCGACCGTTCGGAAACGGAGCGCCCCGGCCTGCATTTTCATGCGATCAGAAAACCGGAAGCGAGGTGCAATCACCGGTGTTGCCAGCACCGAAGGAGACCGTCGACGAGTTACAGGTCCAGGTCTGGAACCACGTGTCGTTCGCCCGGGCCGCTCCCACGAATCCGGCGTTGGTGAAGAAGCTGGACAGCACCGTTGGATCGAACGGGGTCAGGGCGTTTTCCGTGGCTCCGTTGACGAAGGTCATGGTCAGGGTGCTGGTGTAGTTCGCATTGTTGTTCGAACCCGCGCCAAAGATGCCCTGCGTGTCCGCCAGGGTGACGCCGCCGCTACCGGCGCGGAAGGCGGTATCGCAATCCAGGACGAAGGATTCAAAACGGGGAACGCCGACATCATCCAACCCGGCGTTGGCCGCGCGGATGGTCTG
This sequence comes from Allopontixanthobacter sp., assembly GCF_034376665.1. NCBI lineage: Bacteria > Pseudomonadati > Pseudomonadota > Alphaproteobacteria > Sphingomonadales > Erythrobacteraceae > Allopontixanthobacter > Allopontixanthobacter sp. The sequence goes on from NZ_JAXMJI010000059.1 coordinate 3,430, forward strand.
GCTATCGTCGATACGCAGGCACGGCGTTCCGGCCGAGCCATCGATCAGGATGCTGTTGACGATGGCGTAATCCGTGCCGCCACGAAGACGGATGGACTGATCGTTCGTCCGCCGCTGGACAAAGGTCGCGTTCGAAATCTGCGTGTTCTGGCGCGGCAGCGAATCGTTGCCGGTGTTGCTGGAGTCGGCTTCGATGATGCCGTCGCCCGCGCCCGCGCGCTGGACAGCGATCACGAACTGGAGGTTGGCCTTGACCCCGGTGTCGGTGTCGATCGAATCGTCCTCCGAACCGACCACGATCAGATTGGTCATGTTGACGAAACCGCCGAAGAACTCGACCCCGTCATCCGAACTGTTGAAGCTCATGATGTTGTTGAAGGTGGTTCCGCTGCCGGTGCCGCCAGTGGTCAGGGACTGAAGCTCGGAATCGCCGGAGAGGACGAAGCCCGAATAGCGGATCTGGACGTAGCTCATCGTGCCGGAACTGCCGGTGGTGGTCGCGCCGCCGAAGACTGCCGGCTGCGCGGCGCCTTCGACCTGGCGCTCGCAGTTCACCGATCCGGTAACCGCGCCCGGCGCGATACAGTCGGTGACCGGTGCGCGGCCGGCGAGAACGACGCCGCCCCATTGCCCGGAGGACGCATCGCTGTTGAGGCCGAGGACATTGTCGCGGCTGGTGAAGATTATCGGCCGTGCCGCGGTGCCGATGGCATTCAGCCGGTTGCCGCGGTTGACCATTAGGAAGGACGATCCGCTGGCGTAGACAATCGCGCCGGGTTCGATCGTCAACGTGATGTTGGTGTCGCTGAGGCCGTCCGTCGCGTCAGGGGCAGGGCCGCCATCGGTGCCGACATCGACCCGGCCGTTCATCCGGTACAGCAGGCCTCTGACGAAGGGCAGCGTTGCGGAGGAATTGAACCGCGCGGGCATGGTGCAGACCCGGTACTCTCCGGTCGGCCCGGTGATCGTGCCATCGTCGGTCAGCCCTTGTGGATCGGCGATGGTCGGACATCCATTGGCCGGCGTGACCAGCGTGCTGGTTGGGGTGGGTGTCGGCGTCGGGGCGGGGGCGGGCGGATTGTTGATGGTGATGTTTCCGCCTGTGCCGGGCGAGGAAATCTCGTCGGCGCCGCAACCGGCGAGTGCCAACGTGCTACAGCCGAGGATGAGTGTGCGATGGAATGATGTCACGAGCAGCGGGCCCCTCAAATACCGAGAATCAGGAATGCGACTTGGTGCCGCGAATCATCCGCTACGGACGCTAAGTGACAGTTTGCTTGCAACATGTCGGTTTGAAGTAAGTGACTGCAATATGACCGGAAAAAGACAGTTCTGTCATCTTTCCGGTATTTGCCGGTAGCTCGAATATTACAGTTCGATGACATTGTTACATTTATGTTGCAGCCAGCCTTTGCGCCGCGCATTATTCTGGCGGGAATTGTTGAGGAGATGGTCGATGGCACTTGGTACAACGCTCGCACTGGTGTTGCTGGCTGGCGCGCCGACGCAGGTCGCGCAGCAAGCCGATGCATCCACGGTTGCGCCGGTCGATGTGGCATACGAGGAACTGGCGGACGGCAAGAACATCGCGGCCATCGAACGGATCGAGCAGAACCCGGATCTCGAGAGGGACGATCCGGCGCGGCTGATCAATCTGGGTATTGCCTATGCTCGCCGCGGGGATGACCAGACGGCGCGGGAAATGTTCACCGCCGCCGCCCGCAACCAGCAGCGTTACCGGCTCGAAACCGTCCAAGGGGACTGGATGGATTCACGCGATCTTGCCCGCCGCGCCCTGGCGATGCTGGACCGCGGCGAATTCCGCACCAATGGCCGGGTCGCGTCCCGCTGAGCCTTGCCGCCATGCCCCATAAGGGGCGGGGGTAGAGAGGCCGGTTGAGAAATTATTTCGGCCCGTCGGGGGATGTCCCGGGCGGGCCGTTTTCATGGGGGCATCGAAAGCTCAATTTGCGCCGCACCACCTGACCCGCACCGGGCCCTGACCATCTTGCTGTCACCGACTTGTCATGTAGTGTAAGCATTGGGGCCACACGGAGCGATTTATGATTCTTTCGGTTCCGGGCCGGCTTGCGATCCTTGCAGGCATGGCTCTGATGGCGGCGCCCGCCAGTGCGGATGTATTGGAAATAGGCGATGAAGGTGCACGCTGGATTGCGGGCCCCAACCGGGCTGTGCCTGCATCGGACATCATGGCTTCAGCGATACCGGCCGTGGAACTCGCGGCGGATTACCCGCTTCCCGCTGGCGCGATTGCGGACCCTGCGCGCCGCGGCGCGAACATCCCGCCGCAATATGCCGCCAAGGTCCAGGAACTGGCAGCGCGCTTCGATCTCAGCCCCAGTCTGATCGAGGCTCTGGTGTGGCAGGAAAGCCGCTGGCAGGCCAACGCCCGCTCCCCCGTCGGCGCCCGCGGGCTGGCGCAGCTGATGCCGGGCACGGCGCGGGAAATGGGGGTCGATCCCGACGATCCTTTTGCCAATCTTGAAGGCGGCGCGCGCTATCTGCGCCAGCAGCTCGACCGTTTCGATGGTGACCTGGAAAAAGCGCTCGCGGCCTATAATGCCGGGCCGGGCAGGGTCATCCGCGCGGGCGGCATTCCGCGCATTCGCGAAACCCAGAATTACGTCGTGTCGGTGATCGGCCGGCTGTCCAATCCTTCCCGGAGTACCGAGTAAATGCGCGTGATTTCCCGCCTGACTGCACTTGCACTGGCCTTCAGTCCGACCGCCGCTTTGGCGCAGACTGCCGATCCGCAGGGCTCCGGCCCGATCGTTGCCGCGCTGGGCTGGCTGCAGGGGACGCTGCTTGGCAATGTGGCGACCGCCGTGGCGGTGATGGCCGTGGCCGCTGTCGGCTTCATGATGCTGACCGGCCGGATGAACTGGCGTTTTGGCGCGACCGTAGTGATCGGGATCTTCATCCTGTTCGGGGCCGGCACGATTGTGGCCGGTATCCAGGGCGTTTCAGGGGGCTGATGCGGCATGGAACTCGTCCGCCACCCCGTTCACCGCGCTCTGACCCGCCCGCAGATGTTTGCCGGGGTGACGATGAATTTCTTCATCCTCAATCTGTTGGTGACGGGTGAGGCGTTCCTGATTTTCAAGAGTTTCTGGATCCTGCCGGTGCCGGTGATCCTGCACGTGATCGGCTATTTCGCGTGCCTGCGGGAACCGCGGGTGTTCGATATCTGGCTGACCAAGGTCAGCCGGTGTCCCCGGGTCAAAAACTGGAAACGCTGGGGCTGCAACAGCTATGCCGCGTGAACGCGCCAGTGATATTGGCCTGAGGAGGGCCGCAAGACCATGAGCAAGTGGATCGGAGCCGCTGCCTGGAGCGCGAAGGAAGCCCGCGCGGGCGACCGGCTGCCCTATGCCCGGCTCATCGACCAGCACACCATGCTGCTGCGCGATGGATCGGTGATGACGGCGATCCAGGTGCCGGGCCTGCTGTTCGAAACCGAGGACAGCGCGGCGCTGAATGCCCATGCCGCGGCGCGGGAGGTCATGCTGCGCAGCACGCTGGACGCACGCTTTGCGCTGTATCACCACATCATCCGCCGGCGGGTGGAAATCGATCTCGAAGCCGAATTCGACGATGCGCTGTCGGCCCATATCGATGCGCGGTGGAAACAGCGGCTGGGCAGCGGATCGCTGTTCATCAACGACCAGTTCATTACGCTGATCCGTCGGCCCGCGCGGGGCAAGGCAGGCTTGGCAGAGCGGCTGGCGAAAATGTGGAACCGCGCCACTCGTTCTGGGGGCCAAACCGAAGTCGAGGCTGACCCCCGGGACATCCGCAGCCTGAAAGCCGCCGCGACCGGAATGATCGCCTCTCTCGGGGCCTATAACGCGCAATTGCTGGGCGATTATACCGGATCGACCGACCGGACGAACAACGAAATTCTCGAACTGCTGAGCGCGCTGTATAACGGCGAGATGCGGCCCGTGCGCCGCCCTTCGGACGATACCGATATCGGCCAGATGCTGCCCTATCGCCGGGCCAGTTTCGGGCTGGATGCGATGGAGCTGCGCGGCAGCGGCGCGCCCGATTTTTCCGCCATGCTCAGCCTGAAGGATTATCCCGACGCGACCTCGCCGGGCCTGCTGGACGGGCTGCTGCGGCTGCCCTGTGAGATGATTGTCAGCGAAAGCTACGCCCCGTCCGAACGCCAGACCGCGCGCGAGCGGATGGATCTGGCTATCCGGCGGCTGCGATCGGTGGACGAAGATGCCGCTGCCGAACGCGCCGACATGCTCGCCGCGCGTGATGCGCTGGGCAATGGCGCGGTGGGTTTCGGGGATCATCACCTGTCGGTCCAGGTCCGCGCGCCCGATCTGGCGCAGCTCGACGAAGCGACCGCCGCCTGCGCCGCCGCGCTGGCCGATACCGGCGCGATCGTAGTCCGCGAGGACACCAATCTCGAGCCCGCCTTCTGGGCGCAGTTCCCGGGCAACGAACATTATATCGTCCGCCGCGCGATGATTTCGAGCGCCAATATGGCCAGCTTCGGATCGCTCCACGGCTTTGCCCTGGGTCAGGCGAGCGGCAACCATTGGGGGGACGCTGTCACGCTGCTGCAAACCACCAGCGCGACCCCGTTCTTCTTCAATTTCCACCACGGCGATCTCGGCAATTTCTCGGTCATCGGCCCGTCCGGTTCGGGCAAGACCGTGGTGATGAATTTCCTCGCCGCGCAGGCCCAGAAGTTCAAGCCGCGCACGATCCTGTTCGACAAGGACCGCGGCGCGGAATTGTTCGTCCGCGGGATTGGCGGGCGGTATGACCGGATCAGCGCGGGCGAACCGACCGGTTTCAACCCGCTGTCCTTGCCCGATACGGCAGCGAACCGCGCATTCCTGCGCGACTGGCTCGGCGTATTGCTGAAGGCGGAGGGACCGGAGGAACTGGCGACCATCGCGCAGGCTGTCGATGCCACCTATGGCAACGATCCCTCGCTGCGCCGCCTGCGCCATTTCAAGGAACTGCTTTCCGGTGCGCGCCGCCCGCAGCCGGGCGATTTGTCCGACCGGCTTTCGGCGTGGATCATGGAGGGCGAGAACAACTGGCTGTTCGACAATGCCGAAGACCGGCTGGACCTGAGCAACCGGGTGCTCGGCTTCGACATGACTGCGCTGCTGGAAAATCCGCGGTTGCGCACACCGACGATGATGTATCTGTTCCACCGGATCGAAGAACGGCTGGACGGGCATCCGACCATGATCCTGATCGACGAAGGCTGGAAAGCGCTGGACGACGATGTCTTCGCCGCGCGCATTCGCGACTGGCTCAAGACGCTGCGCAAACGCAATGCTCTGGTCGGTTTCGCCACCCAGAGCGCCCGCGATGCGCTGGAAAGCCGTATTTCCACCGCGCTGGTGGAGCAGACCGCGACGATGATCTTCATGCCCAATTCGCGCGCCCGGCCGGAAGATTACTGCGATGGTTTCGGGCTGACCGAACACGAATTGGCGCTGATCCGCACGCTGCCAGCGCATAGCCGCTGCTTCCTGGTGCGCCAGCCCGACGCCTCGGTGGTCGTCCGGCTCGATATGTCCAACGCGCCCGAAGTGCTGACCATACTGTCGGGCCGTGAAAGCTCCGTCAGGAGGCTGGACGTGCTGCGCGCGGCACTGGGCGACAATCCGGCGGACTGGTATCCGGCGCTGACCGGGCAGGCCTGGCCCGGCGGCAATAGCGCAGAGCCGGACATCGACCTGCCGGAAATCGGCGAACTGCCGATGCAGCAGGCGGCCGAGTGAACGTCAACTGCCAGGATGCCGCAAATGCGGTCGGCAACGGCGTAGCTGCCGCGCTGCAGGGCGTCGATTGCGTCGCTGCGGAAATGACCGGCGAAGCATTCGGGCGGCTGTTCGCCCCCGGCGGCGCGCTGGGGCCGGTGCTGACGATCCTGCTGGGGCTGTTCATCGCGCTGTTCGCGATCGGTCTGCTGCTGGGCCGGACCAATCTCAGCGTGCGTTCGATGGTGCCGCGGATGATCACCCTCGGCCTCGTGGTGACCTTCGCAACCAGCTGGATCGCGTATCAGGCGGTGGTGTGGAACCTGGCGATTGCCGCACCGGACTATCTCGCCTCGACCCTGACCGGCGATGCAGGCTCCGCCACGACGACCTTTGCCAACAAGATCGACGTCGTGTTTACTGCCATCGAGCAAGCCACCACGACGCAAGCTGGCGGGCAGGAAGGCGCGGGCGCGGGCGCGGGCGAGAACATTTCCGCATTTTCGCCCAAGGGGATGCTGTGGCTCGGCGCAATGCTGCTGCTGCTGGGCACCGTCGGGGTGCTGGTGACCGCGCGCATCGGGCTGGCGGTGCTGGTCGCGCTGGGGCCGGTCTTCGTTGTCATGGCGCTGTTCAACGGCACGCGCGGGCTTTTCACCGGCTGGCTCAAGGGCGTGGTGATGCTGGCGCTGACGCCGCTGTTTGCAGTGCTCGGCGGCAGCGTGATGCTGGAACTGGCGGTCCCGGTGCTGTCCTCCCTCGCGCTGACCCCCGGCGAGGTTGCCGCGCGGCCGGCGATGGCGTTCTTCATGATCGGCGCGGTGCATGTCGCGCTGATGATCATGGTGTTGAAGGTTTCGGCCACGATGGTGTCCGGCTGGCGGGTGTTCGGACTGGTGCCGGACAGGCTTGCGGAGGGCGGAACCCAGACGGTTTACACCATTGCGCAGACCGGCGGCGTGGCGGGTCAGGCCCCGGTCCCGGCCGGTAGCACCGTCGGTTCGCCCTCGCGGCAGATACCCATTTCGGCGGTGACGACCGGCGCCCCGGCCAACGATCCAGGCACCGGTCTGGCCCCCGCCGCATCGCGCGAAACGCGGATATTCACCAATGCCGCCGGTTCCGGCCAGGTTCAGCCGCTCACCGGCAATCCCTCCCGTACCCGAGGTATCGGCACCCGGTTCCGATCGCCCGGTACCAAGCCCGCTGCTGCCGCCGGTAATTCCAAGACGGAGACGTTCCAATGACCCGCGCCCTTACCCTCGCGCCCCTGCTGTCCGGTCTGCTTGCCGCCAGCCTGCTGGCCGCGCCTGCCGCCTTCGCGCAGGACGCGCGGCTGGTGGAACGGCTGTACGATCCCGCCGAAGTTGTCCGTATCGACGGGCGAACCAAGGTTCAGGCCACCATCGCCTTCGCCGAGGACGAGCGGATCGAGAACGTCGCCATCGGCGATTCCGAAGCCTGGCAGGTGACCCCCAACAAGCGCGCCGATTTGCTGTTCATCAAGCCGCTTTCCCCCACGGCGCGTACCAACATGACGGTGGTGACCGACCGGCGAACCTATCTGTTCGATCTCGTCGCCAGCCCGCGGGCGCAGCCGCTGTATGTGCTGCGCTTCACCTACCCGCCGGAGCCTGAGCCCGAACAGCCGGTGCTGGACGGCTCCGCCAGTGCTGCTGAAATGGCCGCGGCAACCGATCCTTATGCCGTGGTCGATCCCGCACAGCTGAACTTCGAATGGGCGCGGAAGGGCGACCGCAACCTGTTGCCCTCCCGCACCTATGACGATGGCAACGCCACGTTCCTGACCTGGCCCGATGGTCAGGGAATTCCCGCAATCCTGGTCAAGGACCATGAGGGTACCGAAGGACCGGTGAACTTTGCCGTACGCGGCAATGTGATCGTGGTGGACGGTGTCCCGGCGGAGATTGTCCTGCGCTCGGGCGACAGCCTCGCCACGCTGATCAACGAAGGTCCGCCGCGTCCGGTGGTGACCTCGCCTTCCGCCGCCGCCTCCAATATCTTCGCGCAAGCAAAAGGATCGTGACCATGCGCCTCGCGTCCAGCAATCTCGCACGCAATGCCACGAACGATACGGCCGCCGATGTCGATCCGCGCGAACAGGAAACGGCGGAGATCATCGATCTCGCCAGCCGCAATTCCTTCCCGGCGGTTACCCAGCGCAAGAACCGTTCCGACGGCCTCGGCCTTGCCGCCGGGGTGGCAATTGTCGGGCTGATCGGTGCGGTCACGCTGTGGAGCATGAATTCCGCCCGGATTGCCGAGCCGGAAGGTGTCGGCAATCCGCAGATCGCGCCGGCCGCTCCCGCTCCGGAACCGATCCAGCCTGTTGCCGCGGCGGTTCCACAAACGATCCAGCCGATGGCCGACCCCGCGCCCGCGCCGGTCTATGCCAATCCGCCGATGGCCAATCCGGGCGTGGCGATGAACCCCTATGCCAGTCCGACCGTGGTGTTCGACGCGAGCGGCGCGGCGGTCCCGCTGGTCATGGCACCTACGCCCGGGGCGGCGAGCGCGCCCGCCACCGGCGGAAGCGCGAGCGATTTCGCCAGCCGTATCGGGGGCGTGGGCGGCGCCACCGCTCAGGCTGTCGCGATGAGCAATCCGCAGACCACGGTCACGCAGGGCACATTGATCCCGGCGATCCTCGAAACCGCGATCGAAACCGACGTGCCGGGCTATGTCCGGGCAGTGGTCAGCCAGGACGTGCGCAGTTTTGACGGCAAGAATATCCTCGTTCCGCGCAGTTCGCGGCTGATCGGGCAATACCAGTCCGGCCTGCAGGGCGGGCAGAAGCGCGCCTATGTCATCTGGACGCGACTGATCCGGCCCGATGGCGCGTCGGTCAACCTTGCATCCCCGGCGGTCGGGTTTGACGGCACCACCGGGTTGGCGGGCGACGTGAACAGCCATTTCTTCAAGCGCTTCGGTTCGGCCATGCTGCTGTCGGTAATCGGCGGGCTGACCGCAGTCGCGTCCAGCGGAACGTCGGTAATCCTCGGCGGCGGGCAGAGCGCGGCGTCCACGGCGCTGCAGCAGGACGGACAAATCAGCCCGACCGTGCGGGTGCGCCAGGGCGAACCGATCCGGGTGTTCACCGCGCGCGATCTGGATTTCTCGCAGGTTTCCGGAAGTTGATGCCGGGATGAGCGCGGACATCCATCCTTTCCAGGCCGACGAAGCCCGCCAGGCTGCGGCGGTTGCGGAGCGCAGCGTCTATCTCGACGCCTATCTCGCACCGTTCCGCCAATGGCTCGACCGGGATACGATTACCGAAATCATGGTCAACCGGCCCGGCGAAGTGTGGATCGAAGACGCCGCGTCGCCGGGAATGCAGCGGCTGGAAGTGCCGGAAATCGACGACCGGCTGATCCAGCGGCTGGCCGAACAGGTCGCCCGGGTCAGCCATCAGGGCATCAACCGCGAACATCCGCTGCTGGGGGCGACCTTGCCTGCCGGACCCGGCCAGACCGGTGCGCGCGTCCAGTTTTGCGGACCGCCCGCCGCGCGCAAGCATTGGGTGATGGCGATCCGCCGGCATCGCCGTCTCGACCTGCCGCTTGATGCCTATGACGCGGGACCGCTGGCGCCGCCGCAGCAACCCGCGATGCCCGATCCGCAGCTGGAACCGATCGCCTATCTGCGCGCGGCGATCCGGCAGCGGCAGACGATCCTGATTTCCGGCGGCACCTCGACCGGGAAGACGACGTTTCTCAACGCCATGCTCGGCGAGATTCCGCGGCACGAACGGGTCGTGCTGGTGGAGGACACGCCGGAGCTGAAGCTGCCGGGGGAAAACGGCGTGGGGCTAGTCGCGGTCAAGGGCGAGCTCGGCGAGGCAAAGGTTACCGCCAACGAATTGCTGCAGGCGGCGCTGCGCCTGCGCCCCGACCGGATCGTGCTGGGCGAACTCCGCGGCGCGGAAAGTGTCAGCTTCCTGCGCGCGATCAACACCGGCCACCCGGGCAGTTTCTCGACCATTCACGCCAACAGCCTGCCCGGCGCGCTCGAACACTTGGCGCTGATGGTCATGCAGACCGGGATCGGCCTGACCCGGAGCGACACCATTGCCTATGCGGCCTCGGTGATCGACGTGTTCGTGCAACTCGGCCGCGATGGACAGGGCAAACGCGGGATTACGCAAATTGCGAAAAGCAGCGATCTGGTTTGAGGGTTCACGCCCTGCGGTGAATATGACACCCATGTGTCAGGCAGCATCTCGGGATTTACACGCGTGATCGAGCGCTCCAATCGTGACACCCTGTCTTCCCTTCGGAGTGACCCGCATCTTCGGCGGGCAGGAACCATGAGCAGCGCCGCCATTGCTACCCAGGACGACGACGAGTTGCCGGCCCCGGCGGAGGATGCGTCCGACACCTATGTGAACCGAGAGCTCAGCTGGCTGGCGTTCAACGAGCGCGTCTTGGCGGAAGCCTGCAATCCCAATTACCCCTTGCTGGAACGGCTGCGGTTCCTGTCCATCTCGGGCAGCAATCTGGATGAATTCATGATGATCCGCGTGGCCGGTCTGGTCGGGCAGGCGCAGCGGGGGATCGAGCGCCGTTCGATCGACGGGCAGACCCCGACCCAGCAACTGTCCGCCATCCGCGACCGGGTGGCCCGGTTGGGCCGGGTCCAGCAGGAAAGCTGGCGCAGCCTGCAGGCGAGCCTGGCGGACACCGGCATCCATATCGCCGACGAACGACGCATCAACACCCGCGCATACGGCTGGCTGAAGGCCCATTTCCTCGAGGAAATCGCCCCGGTCCTGACCCTGCAGGCGCTCGATCCGGCGCATCCGTTTCCCTTCGTCGCCAATCAGGGCATGGGCCTGCTGTTCACGCTCACCCGCCAGCGTGACGGGCAGCAGGTGGTGGAAATGATCCTGATACCTTCCGGCGTGCCCCGCTTTGTCCGGGTGCCGGGGGAAGATGCCGTCTATATCTCGATCGAGCGACTGATCTGCCGGTTCGCCGATCATCTGTTTCCCGGCTTCTCCATTGTCGGGGACGGGGCGTTCCGAGTGCTGCGCGACAGCGACATCGAAATCGAGGAAGAGGCAGAAGATCTGGTCCGCACCTTCCGCACCGCGATCCAGCGCCGCCGCCGCGGGCAGGTGATCCAGCTGGAGATCGAGGCCGATTTCGAGCCCGCCGCCGAACAATTGCTGCGCGATCAGCTGAAAATCCACGACGCTTCCATCGTCAAGACCGCCGGAATGATGGGCATCGCGGGGCTGGCCGATATCGTCGACGAGGACCGCCCGGACCTGAAGTTCGCGCATTACAGCCCGCGCTATCCCGAACGCATCCTGGAACATGACGGCGATTGCTTCGCCGCGATCCGGGAAAAAGACATCATCATCCATCACCCCTACGAAAGTTTCGAAGTGGTGGTCGATTTCGTCCGCCAGGCGGCCGCCGATTCCGACGTGGTGGCGATCAAGCAAACCCTCTACCGCGCCGGCGACCAGTCCCCCGTGATCGCGGCGCTGATCGCCGCTGCCGAAGCGGGGAAGTCGGTTACCGCCGTGGTTGAACTGAAAGCCCGCTTCGACGAGGAGCAGAACCTGCTGTGGGCCAGCCAGCTCGAGCGCGCCGGGGTGCAGGTCATCTACGGTTTCGTGGACTGGAAAACCCACGCCAAGGTTTCGCTGGTGGTCCGGCGGGAGGAAAGCGGTTTTCGCACCTATTGCCACTTCGGAACGGGCAATTATCATCCGGTCACGGCCAAGATCTACACCGATCTCAGCTTCTTCACCGCCGATCCCAAACTGACCCGCGATGCGGCCAAGCTGTTCAACTTCGTCACCGGCTATGTCGAACCGCACCGGACTGAAGCGCTGGCGATATCGCCGATCAATCTGCGCGAAACGCTCTATGCCCATGTCGACCGGGAAATCGCTAACGCAGAATCCGGGCGGCCCGCGGCGATCTGGGCCAAGCTCAATTCGCTGACCGACAAAGGCGTGATCGACCGGCTGTATGCCGCCAGCCAGGCGGGGGTGGAAATCCAGCTGGTCATCCGCGGGATATGCTGCCTGCGGGTTGGGGTTGCCGGTCTGTCGGAAAATATCCGGGTCAAGTCGATCATCGGCCGGTTCCTGGAACACAGCCGCATCTGGGCGTTCGCGAGCGGCTACAAGATGCCGGGTGAAAGGGCCAAGGTGTTCATTTCCAGCGCGGACGCGATGTCGCGCAATCTCAACCGGCGGGTCGAATGCCTGGTCCCGATCCGCAACCGGACAGTGCACGATCAGGTGCTGCAGCAGGTTCTGCTGGCCAATCTGCTCGACACCGAACAAAGCTGGGAACTGCAACCGGACGGGAGCTACACACGTATGGAACCGGGCGAAAAGCCGTTCAACTGCCACCGCTATTTCATGACCAACCCCTCGCTCTCGGGGCGCGGTGACGCACTGGAACTGGGCGGCGTGCCCAATCTGGCGCTGCGCAAGGGAGCCGTCTGATGCCGCTGCGGGGCAGGAAATCGGATCGGGAGGGCAAATTCTCCGGCCATACCGCGCAGCGGGCGATCATCGATATCGGTTCGAACAGCGTCCGCATGGTCCTCTATGGCGGATCGCCGCGCGCGCCCGTTACCTTGCTCAACGAAAAGGTCGTGGCGAAGCTCGGCCGCGACATCGGCAAGACGGGCCGATTGGCTGATGCGGCGATCGACATCGCCATGCGCGGGCTGGGACGTTATGCGCTGATCCTCGATGATCTTGGCATCGCCGATGTCGAAGCGGTGGCAACTGCTGCTGTTCGCGAAGCATCCAACGGCGCTGAATTCCTCGAGCAAGTCCGCGCGCTTGGCCTCAAGCCCCGCCTGCTGTCAGGCGAGGAGGAGGCGCGGGTCAGCGCCATGGGCGTGATCGGCGCGTTTCCGGGCGCCAGCGGGGTGGTTGCCGATCTCGGCGGCGGCAGCCTGGAACTGGTGCATATTGCGGGCGGCGAATGCGGGGCGGAAGCGACACTGCCGCTGGGCACGCTGCGGCTGCCCGAACTGCGCGGCGACAAGGTGCCCGACCTCAGGAAAGTCGCGGCGCAGATGCTCAAATCGGCCGGATGGGACGCGCCGATCGGCGGTCCGCTGTATCTGGTCGGCGGCACCTGGCGGGCGATGGCCGTCTATGCGATGCACGCGCAGGCCCACCCGCTGTCGGACCCGCATGGCCTCGAATTATCGCGCGAGGATGCGCTGAAGCTCGCCGCGCAGATCGCGGACAGCGATTCCGCCACACTGCGCCAGACGCCGCGCATTTCCAGCCAGCGGTCCGCCACGCTGCCCGATGCAGGTGCCTTGCTCGGCGCGCTGCTCAAGCGGCTGGAGCCGGACCGGATCGTGTTTTCATCCTGGGGCCTGCGCGAAGGGCTGCTGTTCGACCGGCTGGAGCCCTATGCCAAGGGTCAGGACCCGCTGCTGGCCGGGATGGCGGTGTTCGCGGCGCAGCATGGCTGCCCGGCGACGCTGGCGACGCGGGTGGCCGGGTGGACGGTCGATGCCCTGCCGCCGGGGTGGCAGGGGTCGGAGCGGCTGCGGCTGGCGGCGACCATGCTCTCGCTCGCTTCGATGCAGACCGAACCGAACCTGCGCACCGCCGCCGCGGTGGACTGGGCGCTGCACAAGCGCTGGATCGCGCTCGATGCGCCGGACCGGGCGATGCTCGCCGCGGCGGTATCGGCCAATGGCAATTCTTGCGATCTGCCCCGCAGGATCACCCAGCTGACCACGACCGAGCGGCTGGAAGTCGCCATCGCATGGGGCCTGGCGATCCGCCTGTGCCGCCGCCTCGGCGCGCTGTCCCGGCGGGCCTTCCAGGCGAGCAATCTGGCGATCGAAGGCGGCCAGCTGGTGCTCACCCTCGAACAGAGCCACGCCAGTCTGGTCGGGCCGCTGACCGAGAAGGACCTGCGCTTGCTGGCAGACCGCCTGGGTATGGACTCGCGGATCGAAATCGTGCCCAACGCCACGATCGTGCGGATCACCGATTACGCGTTCGGCGATATTCCGGCGGTCGCCTGATTGCGAAAAAAGGCGCTACGGCTGCGCCACCTTGGCGAAGGGCGAAAAATCGGTGTCGGTGTCGAATATCTCCACCCCTTCGCGCCGTTTCAGCCAGCCGACCACGGCGTAGGTGATCGGCGTCAGCGCCGCTTCCCACGCCACCTTGATCGCCCATTGGGTGAAGATCACCTGCACCACCAGCTCGTTCGTCCATCCCGCCACGCCAAGGAAGGCGATGGGATAGAACAGCGCGCTGTCGGCGCCCTGACCGAACACCGTCGAACCGATCGTCCGGCTCCACAGCATCTTGCCGCGGGTCCAGATCTTCATCTTGGCGAGGACATAGGAATTAACGAATTCGCCCGCCCAGAAGGCGATGATCGAGGCCAGCACGATCCGCGGCACCTGCCCGAATACCGCCTCGTAAGCTGCCTGGTTGCCCCAGTTCGCTGCGGGCGGCAGCGCCACCACCACCCACGCCATGAACGCCATGAACAGCAGCGCCGCGAAGCCCGCCCAGATGCACCGGCGGGCATAGGCATAGCCATACACCTCGGTCAGCACGTCGCCGATGACATAGCTGATCGGGAAGAACAGCACGCCTGCGCCGAACGGCCACAAGCCGATGCCCGGCAAATCCACCTCCGCGACCTTGCCCGCGCCGATCACATTTGACAGCAGCAGGATGGTGACGAAGGCTGCCAGCACGAAATCGAAATAGCGAAAGCGCTGGCGGGAATCGGGATTGCTCATCGCGGCGGTGCGTATCCTGATTTGCCCAATCGGAAAAGCACGCTATGGCCCCGGAGGCGGCAACCCGCCAGGCGCCCGTAGCTCATCTGGATAGAGCGCGAGACTTCTAATCTTGAGGTAGCAGGTTCGAGTCCTGCCGGGCGCACCATTTTTTGGCGGGGTGAGGGGTGCGGGGCGGAGCGGCGCCATATCCGCAAGCCGGGAGGGCCGAAGTTTGCCAATCGGTATGTATCCCCGGAATTGGTATCCCCGGATGTGTCCCCAGAATTAGTGTTCCGGGCAATTGCGTGTCCCCGGATTTACCGTCTACGACTTTGGCCGACCCCGCGGTCGTCAAAGGAATACACAAGGTTAAGCGCTGCGCGAGACACCAGAACCCTCTGGGGGGAATGTCTCGCCAGTCACTCGATGTTACAAATGCCAGCTGGTCGCAAATAGCACTGTTAAAAGAGAGTGCAGCTCATTTGGCAATGGGAGGATTATTACATGAACAATAATAAAATGAAATTCCGTACCTGGTTGGCCGGAACAACGGCAGCCGTTGCCTTGGGCGTAATTCCAAATGGCCTTTTGGCCCAGGAGGCGCCGGTCGATGCCGACCAAGCCACATCAGGCAATTTCGATACAATCATCGTGACGGCGAAACGTATCGAGCAGAACGTCTATGAGGCTCCCGTTGCGGTAACGGTGTTTGGTCCGGAAGCTCTCGAGCAGCGCAATGCCGACAATATCATCGATATTGGCAAATATGTTCCCAATCTGACAGTCACCAATTTCGGGGCCGGTAACCCCAGTTCGCAATTCCCCAGCATCCGCGGGATTGGCTTCCAGGATCACCTGATCGTGATCGACCCGACCGTGGGCGTCTATGTGGACGGCGTATATCTCGGCCGTCAGATCGGCCAGAACCTCAGCCTGTCGAATATCGAGCGGTTGGAAGTCTTGCGCGGACCGCAAGGCACTCTGTTTGGCCGCAACTCGATTGGCGGTGCCATCAACATCATCACGCAGCAGCCCGGGGACGAGGAACTTGCGACGATCAATTTGAAAGCCGGCACGCGTGGCCGGTTGGCTGGTGACGCCTATGCCAACACAAGATTGACCGAAACGCTGGCGGCTTCCTTCAGTATCGGGATCGACAGGCGGAATGGAATTGGTGATTTCCTCAACATCCCCAATCCCGAAGCGCGGGTTGGCGAACTTCAGGATATTTCAGGCCGCGTGGCGCTGAAATGGACCCCCAGTGACCGGCTGTCGATCAGACTTACAGCAGACGGAAACGACGGAAAGAACGGCCAAAGCCCGTTCACCACGACGATCAAAGTGCCGCCTGGTGGTTGCACAGCGGCAGACATTGCCGATCTTTTCGGCCCGTTTGCTCTCGCCTGTGCAGGCGGGCTGGACCCGGTTACCAGCCAAGCCGAAGACCCGTTCGATTCAAATTCGGGGCAGGCCGATCTGGCGCAGGCCACAAATTCCGCCTACGGTTTCAGCGGCATTATCGAATATGCGCTGGCCGATAATCTCGATCTGAAGCTGATCGGCAGCTATCGACATTCCGAATATGAGGGCGGCCTCGATGATGACGGCGCCGAACTGGATTTTCTCTCATTCCCCGAAATCGGCGAGGCTGAGCAATATTCGTTCGAGTTCCAGATAAGCGGGCAATCCGGCATCTTCGACTACGTCGGTGGTCTCTATTATTTCGACGAGGAAGGGTTCAATTTCCAGCAGCCGACAACGTTCAACAGCTTTGGCGGCGGACTTTTCGAACAGACCCAGCAAACGCGGAGCTATGCTGTCTTTGGCAATATCGGGGTTCAGGTGACCGATGCTTTGCGCGTTTCCGGCGGCATTCGCTATACCGATGACAGCAAGGAAGCGACCGCAGACCTGGGCTTTGCGCCGGAATTCGGGGGCTCGGCAGACTTCAACGAGGTGACGTGGGAGGCGTCTGCCACCTACGCACTGGCAGACGATCTCAACATCTACGGAACGGTTGCGCGCGGCTATCAGTCGGGGCAATTCCCGGCGCGACCGTTCGGCGGTGCCGATACATTCTTTGCCACCGATCCGGTAACCGCAACCAACTATGAAGCCGGCATCAAGGGTGAACCACTTCCCTGGCTGCAAATGGCGCTTTCAGGTTTCTATACCAAGTACAGCTCTTTCCCTGCCCAGGTCAGCACGATCGGGCCCAACGGCTTTATCACGGTGACGGACGATGCAGGTGATCTGCGGTCAGTCGGCATAGAGTGGGAAGGGAACATCAGATATGGGAATTTCTCTCTGAATACATCGGTCGGCTACATCGATTCAGAGTTTGAAAATGTCGAAGAGGGAAGCAGCCTTGAAAACGGCAATCGCGCTGCGCTGACGCCGAAATGGACCATCGCCATCGGCCCGCAGGTTGAATTTGACCTGCCGGGCGGCACGGTCACCACGCGGGTCGATTACTCATACCGCAGCAGCATGGAGGGCCAGCCCAACAACGCCGCCACGGCATTCATCGAAAGCCGCGATCTGCTGGGCTTCAATATTACCTATGAACCAACAGATGCCGATTGGTCGATCTCTGCCTATGGCAAGAACATCACCGATGAACGCTATACTCAGGCGGTGTTGGATGTGGGACCCTATGTCCTCAATATCCTGAGCAACGATGCGAGTGAATTCGGGCTCAAGTTCTCGCGGACATTTGGCGGATCATAGGGGGTGCTTCGCTTGGTGGGCTATTGGTGCTCTCCGTCAGCA